>CALGJS010000105.1 GCA_937927835.1 uncultured Saprospiraceae bacterium
AGTGGTTGGATGACCGAAGCAGTTGCAGCCGTCTTAAATTTTGTATTTGAAGAACTAAACCTCCACCGCGTTGTTGGAAATATCAATCCGCACAACGAAGCAAGCCGAGGCCTATTAAAGAAATTCGGCTTCCAAAAAGAAGCTTACCTCCGACAAGATTATTACTTTAACGGCGAATTTCTAGACAGCGAAATATACGGTTTATTGGCCGATGAGTATGATTTTGAGGAGTGATGGAATACAAGCGAAAATTCTCTAGCAACACTCATAGCCCACCAGGTAAAAAAGAGAAAAAATCACCAAGAACACTCTTTAGGGCTCGGGGCAATTTTGGCGATTTTCAAAAGAGAAAACGCAAAACATGAGTACTCCAAAAACAAAGCCTCAAGTTAAAAAGAGAAAACCTAAAGGTTTGGTAAACCTTCTCAAAAACTAAACAAAAGAAAATTAAATTCTTAAAAATAAAGATTGGCAAAAAGCCAATTAAAAAAGAGGTTTGCTAAACCGAAACCTTCAAGCTGAATTTTCCCAGATACACAGCCCACCGGGCAAAAAGGAGAAAAAATCGCCAAGAACACCCTTTAGGGCTCGGGGCGATTTTGGCGATTTTCAAAAGAGAAAACCCAAAGGTTTGGTAAAACAAAAAAAATGGCGATTTTTAAGAAACCAGAAGCAAAAACAACAGCAAATGATCCACTCCAATACCCATGCCATCGAAATTCTAGAAACCTCCGAAGAAGTCCCTTACGAGGCAATTCGCTATTTATACTATCAAAAACCTTCAGAAGCCATCCATAAAAAGGTGCTTTTCTGGCTGGAAAATGCGTACAATGATGAGATGATTGAAGAGGGAGAATTTGATCCCATTGCACCCTTTTGGTTTGCGATCTTAGCAGAAAATTATTTAGACGAAAATTTGGTTGATCCGGTTATCAAGCTTTTTACCACCGTTGATTCAGACTGGGATTATTTAAATGAACAAGCCGTAGACCTTATTCATGGATTATGTTATAAGATTGGTGATAAAGCGATCACTCCGTTTTTACAAACCAGTGTCGAGCAAATTAAAATAGAAAGTGAATTACCTTATCTATACCTTTTTGAATCTTTCAGATTTGTCGATCCTAGCAAATATGAAAAAGAAATTTTAAGTTTATTTGAAAAGAAATCCTATTGGCTAGAAGCCTTACTTGCTCATTTGCCAGACATGCAGTTTTTACAAAAAAAACATCCTGAACTGCTTTCTAAGTTACACGAAAAATTAGAGTTATTACGCTTAGAATATGAAATGTTAGAAACAGAAGACCATATTGACAGAGGAGTACTGCAAGAATTAATCAACTGTCAAGAAAGACTTAGTAAAGCGGATTATTCAAAAGAGGACAAGTCCAATAATTGGAAGCCCAAAGATTGGGAAGCAACCATCCGTAGTATGAGCCGTTTTGCGGAAGATGAGAAGGAATCCTTTAGTGAGCAGATACCTGCTCCTGTGTTTGGAAAACAAAAAAAAATCGGACGCAACGATCCATGCCCCTGCGGCTCTGGAAAAAAGTATAAACGATGTTGCTTGTAAAAAACGGCACTAGCTTTGAGAAGGCTGCGCGCTAGCCTTCAGTAAAGCAAGGTTTCTTAAAGCGGTATTTAGTTAAACGAGTTTTTTTAAGCGGTGCTTCGGAAAGAAAGCCAACCAGCCAACTCACAAATTCAACCAATAAGTAACCTTCGCCACAATCGACCGATTCCTCGCCCCAAATTGATCCCAAGGATTCGTCAAATAATTATCCGTATAAACCAAAAAGAAATCAGACACTGGAGCATAACGCCATTGAAAACGAGCGTTGATATTCATATTATCCAATTGGGAATTATATTGAACCAAAGTCGTCAAAAACAAACTCTTTGTAAACGTCAGATCAAATCTAGGTCCTACCAACCATAAGTTCGCAGGCTTAAAAGGATCATCCAATACAATTCGATTATAACCATATTCCAATCCAAATTGACCAAATGGTTGAAATCGATAATTAAATCTACCTCTCAGACCTAGGATAGAACCATTAAAAAATTGACCGAAGTTTGCATTGACTCGATAAGAGAATGCTTTCCGAACATCCGAGCGATAAGACAACTCCATACTTGTATATTTGAATCGCTCACCCGCTGCTAGAAAAACAGTTTCCTCTTGCACTCGAGTAGGATCAAAATCGCCTAACAAGGTTACATCTTTATACTGAAGTCTGGCTTCAATACTCGTGGTATTTTTAAATCGCGCTTCGTAAAATAATCTTCCTTCCCATTCCCATAATCCAAAGTCGCGGATCACTTCATTGTCGTCTTCACCCAGCTTATAGAAGATTCTAGAATTAAAACCTATCCGATGTCGATTAACTTTAGATTTTTCAGACGCAAAGAAATTGATAAACCCTTCTGGATTTAAATATAAAATATCCTGTCGCTGCACAAATCCCACCTTCGCATCAAAATCTTCTGATACAATATATTGATCCAATGCAACTCTAAATTGAGGCACTTCATAATTTAAACTAAAATATTGGGCATTACCAGATGAATTATCGGCCGTAAAAGAACGCTGATAACTTAGTTTTCCCGACCAGCGATTATCGGCTGTAGCGAGTCTATATTCCAGTCCTCCAACGCGATTGTATGCGGGTAGTTCACCACTGAAATTGCTAGGATTAATAGATTGTTGATTAACAAAAATTCCGACAATTTGAGAACGAGAAAAAACAGTTTTTTCTAATGCTGCAACCGTGTAGTTGATGCCAGGAAGATCGTTGCCTACCTGCTTGGCAGTCTGCATATTTAGCAGTCCAACACGAGCTCGATCGTTTATTTTTCCACTCAAGCGAGAACCGAAAAGAATGGTGTTTTGAATGTTTTGACCCGTTGCCGTATCCTGCGCTACACCAATCCGTCGAGAGAAAAAAGGATTCACTCTCGGATGACCGAAGCTACCAAATAAATCCGCGTTTTCTAAAAAGAACTGCCTGCGCTCTGGAAAGAAAATTTCAAAACGATCCAGGTTGGTCACCTGACGATCCACCTCTACTTGAGAAAAATCTGGGTTAACCGTTAAATCTAAATTAAGGCCAGCTGTAACCCCAATTTTAGCATCACCACCCACTGCAAAATCAGAACTAGGTTTTCCATTTGGTTCCCCTTCAAAATCTCTAGCACTTGCACCGGATACATAAGGAATGACCGCAAAATTAGTCCCCGGTTTTTTAAGCGGTTCATCCCAAATTATTTTTCCCATATACGTAAGATCCATCACAATCCGATTACGAGGAATATTACTCCAAGTAGAATATTCACTAAGCTGGGTATCATTTCGGTAGGCATTAAAACGCCATTCCATGGCACCTTCTTTATATCGAATGGTTTTAAAAGGAATCGCAAACTCTCCAACCCAATAATCTTCATAAGATTTGGAATTACCTCGCCATTTATTATCCCACGAGCCACTAAAATCTCTAAACCCTCTTCCTCCATTTGAAATCAATGCTTCCCTCCTGACACCATAAGGATTTAATCCAAAAAGAAAAGCATTGGTCGCATCACTATAAGTGTCAAATAAAATACTAATATTGTCGTTTCCACGAAAACTATAATCTCTTCTTAAACTGGGCGTAATAAAATCACTGCCACTACTATAGCATTTGACCGCAACGTAAAGATGTTGGTCATCATACGTCATATAAATTTCCGTCTGACCATTAGCAGAAACAGAATCTAAAGGAAAGTATTGCCAAAAAGGAGATTGGGTATTGTCTATGTTCCAAGCACCTTCATCTAATACACCATCAAGAATGATTTTTTGATTGGTTTTTTTTATATGAATTTCTGGACCAATATATTCAGAAGCATTGTCTTGTCCAAAGATAGATAGGCAAAAAACTAAACAGAAAAATAGAAGCAACAAGGGTAATATTCTTGACAAGGGAGGTTATTTTTTTTGGTTTAAAATGGTAGGAGTCTTTAATTAAGGGACTGATTTAATTTTTGTATTTTCAACTGCAACTTCAACTTCAAAAACAATTTCAAATTTCTCTTTAACGTAAAAAAAGACTTTTTAGAAAATTGAATATCAGTTGATTACAAGTCTTCGTTTTAAGGGGTTGAGGTTGAAGTTGAGGTTGTTTTTGAAGTTTTAAATTTATTTTGACACAGTTTATTGAACAGTTCCTTGATTAATGCTCTTTAGGTAATAAAACAAAGTAGAATTAGAAGTATTGAATAGTTTCTAAATCATCGAGGGCTTTACTTGTTTTTTAATAAGTTCTAAAACAATATTTTTAAACGATTAAACGATTAAACAAATCAAGGATTAAACACCCTAACCCGCTCCATACAATACCACATCCACTCTTCGCATCTGCGCCGCATCACCACCTTCCGTAGCCGTAGTCGTTGACCCTTTACCTTCAAGCTTAACAATTTGATCCGTTGCTACTCCTTGCGCACGTAAATAAGCCATGATTTTTTGGGCACGTTGTTCAGAAATCCATTTATTATAATCTTTACTACCGCTACTATCTGCATAACCGATTACTTCAGCACTCCAAGAACGTTTTTTCTTTAAAGTTTTTGCTAGTTCTTCCAGCTCTAATAAATCTTTATGTGTCAGAGAGTAAGAGTCAGAGGCAAAAAAGAATTGTACGCGTTTTTCTTCTTTTTGAACAGCTGTCTTTTGAACAACAAGTTTCGGCGTCATCTGTTTAGGCTTTAGCTTTAAAAGTGCTCTGGCTGGATCAAGGTGTCCGGTAGCTGCCACAAAACGAGCGTCGATAAAGTAATCATAATCTGGTTCGTTGATTTGAAAACTATAACCTTTATTTCCAGGTAGGCAGATAAAAAATCCACCAGTCTCGTTGGTTCGAATATAACGATGTTCTTCCTCGCGACTAATTTTTATATAAGCAGGAACTGGTTCGTTGGTCACTTGATCAACCACTTGACCTTCTAATAAAATCGTAGGATCTGGTCGGAATTTTTCCGGAAGCTCCACACTATAAATATCCAAACCTCCTTGGCCTCCGGCACGTGCAGAAGAGAAATAAGCAGTCTTTCCATCTGCGTGTAAAAAGAAACCAATTTCTTTTCCAGGAGAATTAAAAGGGTAGTCCATATTTTCTGGGGTAGACCAAACTTCATTCTTTTTTCGAGCCGTAAATAAATCGCCTTCTCCTTGTCCAGGATGTCCCGTAGAAGTAAAGAAAAGGGTATTTCCATCATTAGAAATATACGGTGCTTCTTCGTCACCTGGCGTATTGATCTCTGGTCCAAGATTGGTCGCTTGACTCCAAGAGCCATCCCCATTTTTTACACTCATCCAAAGATCCGCTCCGCCAAGTCCACCTGGACGATTACTGGTAAAATAAAGCGTCTGTCCATCGCAAGTAACGGATGGTTGAGAGTCCCATTCGGGGCCGTTTAGACCACCGGTTAATTTTTGCGTTTCTGTGATGGTTTTGTTTTCAAAAATAGCTCGGTAAATATCACAACCGCCTTCTGTATCTGGTCGAAAACAACCCGTAAAGTAAAACCGTCTGCCGTGGGCTTCTAGTTTAGCCATTCCTTCATTCTTATTGGTGTTAATTTCTTTACCATAAGATTTTGCTTTCGCCCAAGAGCTATCGACCTTTTCACTTCGGAAAATATTTTGATTGCCTCGACGATCTGTTCTGGTAAAAATCATTAAATCACCAGTATTGCTAACGGTTGGTAAATAATCATCCACTGCTGAATTAACTCCTTCGGGCAAACCAATCGCAGCTGGACCAGCGTTTGGAGCAGCAGTAACTTGTTCTATATATTTACAATTATTCAAACGCTCCTCTAATAATAAATCATAGTCGATTTCTAAACCAGATTCTTTTTGCTTATTGGCATAAGATTTATCTTTTAATTCTGTAAACTTAGTATAATAGTACCGAGCCATATCCGCTTCTCCCATTTGAAAATAAGCTTCTCCACATTCAAAAAACGCAGCACGAGATAATTTTTCATCTAAATCAAAGGAAGTCTCAAAAGCATCGATTGCCGCTTGATGATCTCCTAACTCTAAATTGACCATCGCCAATTCTCGGTAGGCCACCGCAAAATTTTCTTTAATCTTAATGGTATGTTCTAACTGTTTCCGAGCCGTTTTTAATTTTCCTTCGTTGATAAGCGTCTGTGCATGTTGGAGTGATTTTTTAGCGCTTTGGGTAGAAAAAAAGTCGTTGGCTCCATCAGAAGTGATCGCTTCGGTCGATTCCATAGTGAAATCCTCCTCCTCAGAAGAAGACTGGCCATAAACCACGCAATGTATTGCGATTAGACAGAGGATTATTAAGAGCTTTTTCATACTAGTGCAAAATAACGAATAAATCTAGCCATTGGGAATGGTAAGTGGACCTGAAATTAGGCCAATCACACATGGCATTTATCCTAGAAAATTCTAAAAGAACCTTCAATGTAAAAGAGAGTAAAGTATCCCAAAGGGATGTATACAAAAATATAGCCGATTACGCCATTTTCGGGGTAGGAATTAACATATTTGGGTCAAAAGTATTAAATTTTATGATCAAGCAATAGTTTTTGAAGGGAAGCCCGGTCGATTTCTTCGTCTTTAAGCGATTTTTTAGCATCATTTTCTAACATAAATAAGATTCGTTGAACCTTAGCGACCGTATCGTCAATCAGGTGAATGGTCATTTTTATTTCATTATGTAAAACCCAATCTGTAATCAAACCATCGTAGAATTCTTCTAAAAATTGAGAGATACGCTCCACGAATTGATCATAATTGAGTTGATAATGGGTACTTACATCCGATAGCTCTTGAATGAAATCATCTAAAGTACTATTCACTTTACTGATTTCCGCTAAGAGATTATTGATATAGCTCTTTTGTTTATACGAAAGCATAGAAGCATTGGTAGCTGAGATTTGAGATCTCCAAGGCCCCATGGTCAATAAATCTTCTTTTAGCTTTTTCAATTCTTTATTCGCAATTAAACCCGCATCCACCGCTTCTTTGATTTCTTTTCGCATACTTTGGTCTGCACGAATATTGGTTTCGATATGAATAATCTTTTTAGCTAAATCCTTATTTCTATATTTTAATTGTTGCTTTTTTGTTTTTAATAATTTTTCAAAAGCTTCGTCAACCGTTCGCAAGGTTCGCAGTTTCTTTTTTAAAACTTCCAATTGATATTTATTGGCTTCCAATTTTTTCTTCCCTTCTTGATGACGAAGGATATACATCAGATAATTCTGTCTTTCACGTTCAACTTGTTGTTTTTTATCACCCAAGATTTTTGTGAATATCTTTCGCAAAGGTTGAGCAGCTAAATTTTCTAAGACTTCAATGTTGTCGGCACTTTGATTGATTTGAATTTCTAATAAGGCTAGCGTCTTGGTTTGTTTTCGAATTCGACCTTCTAAACCCGCCAAATGAATGATAATTTTTTCTCGCAACATTTTTTGATCATAAATATCCTGCAAGTCTTGATCAAGGTTTTTCATGGTAAATGTTAAAGTTTAATACGATCTCCCAAAAATACAAAAACCCAACAATATTAATTTGCCTAAATTAGTTTGTTAATGGATTACAAAAGGCAACGACCAACCAATTAAAAATCTAAAAAGACGACTGAATAGAAATTAACACCTACTTCACCAATTCACCGCTTCATGCGTTTTCTCGTTATCCTATTCCTTACTCAACTGATTATTCCTGTTGGGCTTTGGGCTCAGTCTGACTTTCAAAAAGAAGTCGAAAAAATTATTTTAATGGCTAGTAATGACGAAGCCATCCTTCCGACCAATACGAAAGTAGAAACCTATATCCTCGAAAATGGAATTCTAACTTTGCGACTCAATTTATCTATTGATTTTCTAAATAATCAACTGGATGAAAACATCCACGAAGAACTAATCGAATATCTTTCTGGAGCGCTACACCGAAAGAATATCCGGCAAATAAATGTGGAAGCTCGTGACCATCACTACCAATGGAAATCCCTCAGCAGTTTTTTGGAAGTAATTCCTTTTCAAGTGAGTCGACCATCGAGCAATGAAGATCCGCTCGTAGCTCGAGCAGGTGATTTAACCAGACGAAACATCTTGTTAGAAGGTCAGGCACAACCAACTGGAATCTTGTCCAATAAAACCATCTGGCTCAGCGCCGGACATGGCTGGCAATTTGATCCACGTCAAAAAACTTTTAAAACACAACGACATAATTCCCACGGAATAGTAGAAGATTTTGCTACCATCGAATCGGTCAATTATCACCTGCTCCAATACTTGTATCGCTCCGGTGCCAATGTCTGGACGGTTCGGGAAAGAGATATGAATACGGAGGAGATTATTCTCGACAACGACAACCCAAAAGTATATTCCGAAACTGGAAAATGGACTCGTAGTAAAACCAATGGTTACGCGGGACGCACCTACCGATATACGACCACCAGGCCGCAAGCTACTGCCGCCGCCCATTTTAAAACTAAGATAAAAACACCCGGAAAATATTGGGTGTCCGTTCACTATGTCAGTGGGACCAACCGGACGGTTGATGCGCGTTATCGTATCCGTCATGCGGGAGGAGAATCTGTTGTGTCCGTCAATCAAGAAGTACACGGAGACACTTGGGTTTATCTAGGTCAATTTTATTTTTCAGATAAAGCAGAAGTAGTGTTGAGCAATGAGTCATCCGAATCAGGTCAGGCCATAATCGCCGATGCGGTGCGATTAGGAGGAGGTCGCGGCAATGTGCCGGATTGCTTTTACGGAAAGTCCAGTGGGGAACCCCGCTATGAGGAAGCTGCAAAATATTTTGCCGCCTATCAGGGCTTTCCGCATTGCTTTAACGATGTGATTACTCGGCCGCTCTACGCAGAATGGGAATTATCCAAAGGAACAGCGATAGAACAACAAAATGCTATTTACCTTTCTTGGCATAGCAACGCCAACGGTTCATCGGGAACAGAGACGTATGTACATTCAACCAGAGCTCGTCGAGGAAGTCGAACTTTACAAAAATATATTCACGGTGAATTGATCAAAGACATTCGTTCGGGATGGGATATAGACTGGGAAGACCGCGGTAGAAAGTCCGCTGATTTTGGAGAATTACGCGCCCTTAAAACCATGCCCGGTGTTTTATTAGAAATGGCTTTTCATGATCATGCCGAAGATGCTAAAGCACTCCTCGATCCTCGATTTAGAAATCTAACCGCACGGGCCGTCTACAAAGGAATTGTTCGGTACTATGCTAAAATTGATGGAGAAAAACCACATTTTTTACCCGAACCTCCACAAGAGATTAGTGCCATCGCCACCAAAGATCGTACGATCAAATTAGCTTGGGCTGCTCCCGAAAGTGGTGGTCATTTAGGCGATCCAGCTAAAGCGTATAAAGTATTTGTCAGCGAAAACGGTCATGCCTTTTCCAATGGAATTTATACCCGAAATCTGAAGTATGAATTTAAAAATAGGGTGCCGGGACAAATCTATTATTTTCAAGTAACGGCGATTAATGATGGCGGCGAGTCTTTTCCTTCTCCAGTAGTAGCCGCTCGACTTTCTCAAACCAAAGACGATTTACAATATTTACTAGTAGACGGTTATGATCGGTTGGATCGTTCCTTGGCCTTAAATGTTTATGAATCAAAACCTAGTTTTGCTCCACTAAAAAATACCAAAAGACTTCCCTTAGAACGGATGAATGATCGCTCCTACGCCGTGGAGCATGCGGAGGCCCTGGCCGCAAGTGGTGTCGCTTTTGATGGTGCAACCAATGAAGTGTTGACTGAACGTCCCATTAGCCTTAAAAAATACAAAGGCATCGCTTGGTTTCTCGGCCGTGAATCAACCGATAATTTGACCCTAAGTTTAGCCGAACAAAAACTACTGGCCAATTATTTAGATCAAGGTGGCAACCTCTTGATCTCTGGATCAGAACTCGCTTATCATCTCGATCATCAGCAAGGTGGTCGTGATTTTTTTAGAAAATATTTCCAAACCGAATACGCTGGAGACAATGCTCAAAGTCAACATTTTGAAGTAAGTTTTTCAAACTCAAATAACTTAAAAGGAGATTTTCTACCGCTCGGCTGGAACGATTATCCTGTCCATTCTCCAGACTACTTAACGCCACGAGGAAGTCGCGTTGTCTTAAAATATGATAATGGAAAAATAGGTGGAATTGGAATCCAAAAATCGTACGGTTTAGTTTATTTAGCCATTCCTTTTGAATCCGTTCGTGGCGAACGAGAACGTTCTGATTTGATGCGTTCTATACTCAGGTTTTTACATGGAGAAGGATATTTGGAGAAGGAGCGGTTATTGATTTTGAAGGAGTAGGGGAGATAGTTTTGAGTTATTGAGGTTTGGGTTGGATGTCGTATGGTTCGCTGGTCCTATTTTTTAAGAAAGGCCCTCTGACCATTACTCAACCTATCTACGATTGAAGTGGTGATTTAGGAAATGTAATGATAAGTAAAATTTGAATTCCTACTTTCATCTTTTCCCCAATAAAAATAAATTTGCTCTTGCTCTTGCTCTTGCTCTTGCTCTTGATTTTGCCCTTTGCATTTGAATCCTTCCACACCGTCCGTCCTCCGACATCTTCCGATGAACCAACAAAGACTTATCACTGTTCTAAGTGTAATCGTTTATTTTAGACCACATAAAAAGTTTCAAATATGAAAATGATCATCCCATTTATAACTTTATTTATCTTTGGTTTAGTAGCATGCAATAATCCAAAAGGATCTGCGCTTTCTAAAGATAGCACTTTGGAAAAAACTGCTTCTGCAACCACCGTCTCTCAGACTGATCCCATCAAAAAGATCACAAAAACAGACGAAGAATGGAAAGCAGAATTAACAGAAGAAGAATATAATATTCTAAGAAAAGCAGGAACCGAACGCGCCTTTACCGGAGATTTGCTAAAAAATAAAAAAGAAGGCATCTATACTTGTGCAGGTTGTCAGTTACCATTGTTTGATTCAGGAACCAAGTTTGATTCAGGAACCGGCTGGCCAAGTTATTTTCAACCAGTCAATGACGTCAACGTAGCCGAAAAAGCCGACAATAAATACGGCTGGAATAGAGTAGAAGTGCTCTGCGCTCGTTGTGATGGTCACTTAGGTCACGTATTTGACGACGGCCCAAAGCCGACAGGATTGAGATACTGTATCAATTCTGCTTCCTTGGATTTTGTGGAGAAATAAGAGAAATGCTGAAATGTTGAATCGTTGATTTGTTGAATCGTTTCGATCGAAAACATTCACATTCTAATTCATATTCACATTCCCATTCTAATTCAAAAAGCCCGTTTCTAACTTAGTCGGAAACGGGCTTTTAAATTTTGGAGTTTCGAAAAAAATTCTTAGTTGGCTTTTTATAACAAGAGACTAATTAACCTATCAACTAATTAACATTTAAATTTTAATAAAAAATGTTTAATAGGTGAAAAAAGCTAATTACTTATCGAATGCTAAAAACACCTACTAAAAAAACTACTTCTCAGCAGGCTTTCTTTTCTTTCGCTTACTCTTAAATAATTCAACGATCTGCTTATCTTTTAAGAAACCTAAATCTTTAAAAGTTCTGGCGACGAATTTCTTAATATCTTGATAATCTCTTCCACGTTTGTCAACATATACTTTTAATAGTTTTTTGACATAGGCCATGCAAAGATCTTTGATATCTTGGTTGAATTGTTGGTTTCCGAAAATATCAATATAGACTGGGAAGATCTTAGACAAATCAATCCACTTCGCATACTGGGTAGTTTCAAGAGCATCCATCATTTGAGCGATATAGCCAAAGATAGTTTTTCGAATCACCGTATTAAAAGTAGAAACACCTTCGTGCTGAGCATAAGCTACTTTTACCGCTTCGATCGCATCCTCGTGCTCGTAGCCTTTTGTGTGGATCGTATTCGTCAGCTTATAAAGTTCCGTCAGTTGATCTTCAATATCTTTGTCTAGAGAATCATAAATCCGTAGATCGGCTGCTGCGTTTAGAGGTAATCGACTTTCGTATAAGAAGAGTAGGTGTTGCATCCATTTTTCATCAAATTGGGTAATGTTCTTTCGAGCATTATTCATTGCGTTGGCAAAATGCTTTTGGTTCCCTTCTTCGATATTCATAAAAGAACCATAGATCGCAAGCATTTCGATATATTCATCCGTATCTTTAAAGTCTTTATTATTTAAGAAATTTACGATTTCTGGTGCAACAGAAGCGTTGGTTACACCACTCATGATCCGGTGAATCAAAAACAATTTTAAGCTAGAAAATTCTACTTTCAATTCAGACAAAGTTGTCGGGAAAGTAGCGGATTGATAATTCTCGTTTTTAAACTGACGGAAATAACGCGTATAAAGAATCTGTCTTTCCTTCATGTGTTGGAATTTAGCGTCTTTCAATCCTTGTAAGAAATAGCGAATTCTTTTATTATTGATTTCGTTAATCAAACTAGTGATCCAAATATCGCTACTTAAAGCAAAACCAGTCTGGATCGTCTGTCCCATTCTCTTTTTGATCGTATCGAAGTTAGAAGATCGACAAACACTTAAAAGGATTTTTTTAAAATGTGGTTGTGGTCGTACATATCGGTATAGTCCATCTACTTCTCCTCTTAGTACGGCATATCCTAAAATTCTAGGTAAAAATAACCCTTCAAATTTATCGTCAAGTAATTCTTCTTCGAAGGAGACTAATTGTAAGGGATGATGCTCTGCTACTACTTGGTGTAAGGCTCCGATCAGGGGCTCAAATTCGGTACGTAGCTTAATGTAATCTTCTTCTTCCTCTTCTTCGAGGTAAGTTTTTAAGAATTCAGAAGCTTGAATTTGCGTAGCAATTTCGTCTAATTGATTTTTGTAATGCGGATCTAACACGGACATATTAAGTGATTTTATTTTAAAAGTTGCCCGCTTAAGAGATTGTATGGATTTTCATGATTGTGTGAAATTGAGAAAATTAAATTCTGGATGAGGCAAAAAACGCAGACGATGCTAAAGCATCGGCGAGGCTTTTTAACGAAATACAGGATGAAATTTGCCAATTGCAGCCAATTAATGAAGATTCATACATTCTCTAACTTGAAACCTGATAGAACAGTTAAGTTCTATCAGGTTTCGAGTTGAAGTTGGACTAACTTCGGGTAAAGTTGATATATTTCTTGGAGACGAAGATACCCATAAACCAATGAAAAAAAAAGCTGATTTCCAAAAAATATGGAAATCAGCTTACTAATATTATTTTAGGTCAGAATTAAACTGGTTGTTCTTAAGCTTTCACTTCTTTACCACCGTCTAATTCATCCTGCCATTTTTTCAATTCGTCCCAGTTGCCATCCGCAGCCATTTGACCTTGTTTTGGCCAAGTACCTGGATCGTGTGCAGCGAAGTTTCCTTCGGCAGCATCTAGAATTTCACGAATTTTCTCAGGAGTAGATGCTCCAAGTGCAGCGAAAGTAGCGATACCACCATTGGTAAGTACTTCTGCGATCTTAGGTCCGATTCCTTCGATTTTTCTTAGGTCGTCTGACTCAGCTGGTGCTACAGGAGCAGCTTCTTCAACAACTACTTCTTCGGCAACTTCTTCAACCGCTACTTCTTCTACAGCTGGTGCTTCTGCTACAGCTGGTGCTTCTGCTACAGGAGCAGCTTCTTCCACTGCAGGTTCCGGAGCTTCTGCTACCGGCTCAGGAGCCGGAGCTTCAACTTTCACTGTTTCAGTTGCTGGTACTTCAGCTGGAGCTTCTACTACAGGAGCTGCTGGAGTTTCTTCACCAGAAACAGATTCTACAGTTGTTTGCTCAACAGAGTCAGCGAAAGACTGAGGACCTTCAGCTTTTCCGCCTCCAGAACTAGCTGCTGCTACGGCTGCAGGATCAACTGCAGGTTTTTGAGCTGGTTTGATTTTACCAAAGATCGCTTTATCACGAGCTTCAATTTCTAATTTTGTTTCTTCAAAACGCTTAGCAATCGCAGCTTCTTTAGCTTCGATCCACTGCTGATACATTTCGTTTGCTTTTTCTTCCGTCAAAGCTCCTTTAGAAACACCTCGCATAAGGTGTTTACGGTAAAGTACGCCTTTGAAACGTAGGATTGCACGAGCAGTATCGGTTGGTTGAGCGCCTTTCATAAGCCACTCATAAGCCAAATCTCGGTCGAGATCGATGGTTGCTGGTTTTGTCATTGGATTGTATGATCCAATCTTTTCGATGAAGCGACCATCTCTAGGTGCACGAGCATCTGCTACCACGATATGGTAGAAAGGTTTTTTACGACGACCACGTCTTTGTAATCTAATCTTAACAGACATAAAGTCAAAATTTATTTGGTTTAACCATTCCGGACGACCTTGCAGAGCAAGCACCGGATTTTAACGGGGCAAAGATATACTTTTTTTAGGAAAGAGGTGAGAGAATTTTTCTTACTGGGTTTAGGTCTTGAAATCTTAAGTTTTGACTGGAAAAAGGGTAGGATAATAGAGAAATTTTCCTTTAAAATACCGTTTTCAACTGCAAGGGCAAATTCAAAAGCAAAATCAATTTTCTCTTTTACGTGTATTAAAAATTAAGTTCTTAGTAAGGAGGAGGATTAGCAGAGTTCTTATTCTTATTTATCCTTGAATTTGCTTTTGCACTTGATTTTTTTTCTTGGAATATTCTATTTTATACAGGTTTTAGAAAATATTAATTTGAGTATTTAACAAATCAAGCAGTATTCAACCCAACATCCACCCCGTGAGAAGAGCCATACCTCATCCGGTATGCAGGCATTATTAATTCTCCCTACTTACCCATTCACAAACTTATACCCAACTCCTCTAATCGACAAAAAGAACTGGGGATTCTTCGGATCTTTTTCAAAATATTTTCTAAAGGATAGAATAAAATTATCAATAGTTCGTGTAGAAGGATAAACATCATAACCCCAAACAGACTGAAGGATTTGTTGACGACTGACTACCTCATTTTGACGATCCGTTAATAATTTTAGGAGCATTGCTTCTTTTTTGGTTAAAACGAAGTCTTCTCCTTGTCTGTTAGCTTCGAAGGTTCGGAAATTGACTTTATTATTGCCAAATTCAAATTCTTCTCTAGATTCTTCTGGATTTTTCTCTGTTCGTTGTATCAATTTTTTTACTCGGAGCAGGAGTTCTTCCAGGTTAAAAGGTTTGGTCAGATAATCATCTGCTCCTTTCTTTAAGCCAGCGATACGATCTGCTGCGGTATCTTTGGCGGTCAGAAAGATAATCGGCACTTCCATATTGGTTAGGCGGACCTGTTCGCAAATTTGAAAACCACTGACTTCAGGCAACATGACGTCGAGCATGAGTAAGTCAAAGTGTTGACCATGAAAAAATTTAATGGCTTGTTTCCCCTCTCCAGTCGCAATGACTTCGTATCCTTCCAATTCTAGGTTCATTTTAACTAGATTACGGATATTGGTTTCGTCTTCGACTAATAAAATACGTTTACTCATCTTTTAGTGGTAATTTAATTTTAAAAATACTGCCGCGAGGTTGATTATCTTTTATGATAATATTGCCTTGGTGTGCTTCGACAATCTCTTTCACGATATATAAACCAAGGCCAGTGCCTTTTGTTGACCGGGTATCCTCACTCCCGGTGCGATAAAATTTTCTAAATATTTTTTTCTTTTCTTTTTCAGTAACTCCATAGCCTTGATCCGCAAATTTTAGCGAAAGAAAAGCATCATTCTGTCTAGCCTCCAACTCAATTTTAGCTGGGGCAGGGGAGTACTTAACAGCGTTTTCAAGCAGATTTAGGGTAATGGAAGTTAACCCAGTTTTGTCTGCCATAATATTGGGAATTTTTTCATCATAAAGAAAAGAAATTTCCGCTTCTGGAAATTTGGCTCGAAGCCTTTCTACCAATTGATCGATTAAATCTATGGCATCGAATGATTCTAAAACGGGCTGGTAATGATTTTCCATTTTTGCAGCCAGTAGTAAATCCTCTACCAATGTTGTCAATCGTTCCGTTTCTTCTAAGGCCGTTCCGCTCAATTGATTAATCTGATTTTTTTCTAAATCTCTTTTTAAAAAGGTTTCTAAAACCAAACGAATAGAAGAGATCGGAGATTTTAGTTCATGGGTAATAGAAAGTAGAAAATTCCTTCGTTCTTGAGCCGCAATCATTTCTCGATTATATCCTCGATTGATTATATAAATACCAATCACCAGACTGAGGATAAAAAAGAGTGCCTCTCCCAGGATCATCCATTCTTGACGTTTATAATTGGATTCAAGCTCTTGAAAATCAACAGTTTCCTCAAATTCAACTCGATTAGCAATTTCTCCCTTGGCAGCAAGTACAATCTGTAGGTAATTACTTTTGGCAACAAAAGCGTCTTTGTTTTTAGTATATAATAATATGGACCACCATCCAAAAGCAAGCAGTAAAAAGACAATGACAAAATTGGATAATAACCGAAGTTTTAGATTTTCCATACTGAGGTATAATTAAAACAGGTGATGGATTCTTTTAGTTTTGAAAAATTTTCTACCGATGATAAGATTACTAGAAGATTACATTCTTTTGATTAAGTTATTCCCTTTCAGGCAACGACAAAAGGCATACCGCAGAAATGTACTACGATATGCCTTTATATATGCTAACACGAATAGAAGAATACTATTCTCCTACGCGGTACTTTTGATTGATATACTCAGCTTTGAGTACTTCTTTACGACGGGTAACAGAAGGCTTTACAAATTCTTTTCTTCTTCTCAACTCCTGAATTAAGCCAACTTTACGGTGCTTATTTTTGTAACGCTTAAGTGCACGA
Organism: uncultured Saprospiraceae bacterium; assembly: GCA_937927835.1. GTDB lineage: Bacteria > Bacteroidota > Bacteroidia > Chitinophagales > Saprospiraceae > JALZUU01. The sequence continues at coordinate 16,851 of CALGJS010000105.1, forward strand.
TCAATTGATTCTCCGTCTTTTACTTCAATAATTAACATCTAAAAATTTTTAGTTTTATTTAAAATGTGTTTTTAGCGGTGCAAAGCTAAGACTTTTTGACCGTTTTTACAATAGA
>CALGJS010000106.1 GCA_937927835.1 uncultured Saprospiraceae bacterium
TCTTGTCTATAGCCAGTTAGGTTTTCTACGCCCATATAAATTTCTAAGCCACTCGGGAAATTATGCGTCACTTGAAAATTAGCCAAAGCATACGGATCAGCATACCCTCTTTTTTGATCATCTGTCTGAAACGGATTCTGAGATAAATCCACAAAATATTGTCGACCTACAAATTGGGTGCTGAGATTGAATTCCCATTTTTCATTAGGTGTTTTATAATCCAATGTAAACAAACCACGGTGTCGAGCAACCAGTGGTTGTTGTCGGGTAGGTTCATCTAAAAAGCTGATTTGAACATCATTGTATTTATAACCAATTTTTGCTTCTAACCCTTTTAGAATTTCATAAGACAAAACCCCTAATAAACTACTTGCACGAGACTTTCCTTGTAAGTTATAAAACTGTACTTTGGTGTTATCAGAATTCATATCCAAGATGATCTGATTGGTAAAGTTCGTATGATACCCATCCAATGCGATACTTCCTCGACGTCCACTTGCCTCAAAATTTTGCGTAAAATTCAAACCAAAATTCCAAGCTGATTCGATATCTAAATCCTCAGCAATAATAATCTCGCGATTGGTGGCCAACACCTGCGTATTTTCTGCAATCACATTTGCCGTTCGATATCCACGACCAGCAGAAAAACGAATCACCCGATCATCCGAAAAATTATATTTTACATTAGCACGTGGGGTAAACAACCAACCAAATAAATTATGATGATCCATTCTAGCACCAAGGACAAAACCAATTTTATCAACAAAACCATTCGCTTCTTCTGTAGCCGTAGGCGCATAAGTATATTCCGTAAACAACCCTGCTACTTTTTCTTCCCGACCGATAAAACGATCATCTAAAAATTCGTCATAATCATCCAAAGCATAGCTAACCCCAAGGTCTAATTTATGTCCCAAACCATTAAAACCATGAGACATCAAACCACTTAAATAACCACTTCGTTGGGTGCCTCGATGGGTTCGTAATCCATAGCGAGCATCTAACTTATGCCATTTTAAATCAGTGATTAATCCAACGGTAACGTTGGGATTTTTAAAACCTAAATAACCGATCTTGCCAAACAAGTCTATTCGATCATTATCTTGGTTGATGATGTATGGTAAGACTCCAACCTTAGAAGGAATTTGTCCAGCTGTGTGTCGGTCGCGGAGCGCATGAACATTAAGTTGAAAACGCACCACATCTCCTCGGTAAAAAGTTCGCCAGATTCCATCATACATGGTTTTTTGTGGCGTATCATAAAAGGTATCATCGTTTTGATCCATCTTATTGTTTCTCGTGCTAGCATGAAGTAGTAAACCAGAACTCCATTTTTCGTTTAACTGTCGATTGAGATGAACATTTAATTCACCACGCCCAAAAGTCGAACCATAAGCATTGACAAAGAATTTTTTATCCAACCAAGGTTTTACTAGCTCGGTATTGATCTGTCCAGTGATGGCGTTGTATCCATTTTGAACGGTTCCTGTTCCTTTGGAAATCTGAATACTTTGCAACCAAGTACCGGGAATGTATTCCATCACAAAGGCCGATCCCAGTCCCGTCATCAACGGTCTTTTTTCAACCAATAATTGAGTATAAGCACCACGCAATCCCAGCATTCTAATTTCTCGTGCACCCGTTACGGCATCGCTATACGCTACGTCTACGGCAGCATTGGTAGAAAAACTTTCTGCTAGATTACAACAAGGTGCTTTGCGAAGTTCTCCTGATCCGATGGTTTCGACATTGAGGGTGGTTAGGGTAGAAACGTAATTGTCTCGACGCTCGGCAGCAACTTCTACGGCCATCAAATCTGTCACGCCTTCGATCATAATGGCTAGATCGTTTTCTTCTGGAAGTACTTCAATATAAGCAGATTCATAACCGACATAGTCAATACGTAGCAATGCGCTAGTATCCTGTCGAGGCAAGGAAAAGGTTCCATCTTCATCTACGATGGTTCCGGTCGTAGTGCCGTCCCAGAGAACGGTGGCACCAAAAAGGAAGGTTCCTTCGTCGTTGGTTACCGTACCTGTCAGCATTTGCGCGGAAACGTGCATTCCGGCAAATAGGATCAGGCAGCAAAATATTATTCTTTTAGTCATGAGATTTTACTTTTGAAAACTTTTTTTGCTTGTTGGCCAGTTAGCTGGTTAGCCAGTTGGCTTCCTGTGATTGTGAAATTCGTTAGAGGGAAGCTAACAGGCTAACTGGCAAAATTTACCTTTTTCATCTTAATTTTCAAGTTACTAAACCATTGAATTTAGACTTCAACATTTATAAGTGTTCGATAAGCATCAAAGGGCGCATCTTTTTCGTGCATTTCTAGTAGTTCCAATAAATCGGCACCATATTCTTCCGCTAGTTCGTCGGCGGTTTGGCTCGTACGTACTTCAACATTACCATTGGCTAATTGTTGCAACCGCCATTCGTAAGTTCGGATCATCTTTTCCCATATTCTTTGATTCACTTCCTGAAAGTCCAAATCTGGTGAAACTGGAATCGCTTGTTTAAAGGCCAAATTATTCCGGCTGATCATTTTTCCATTCTCTAAAATAAAGTAAGCGGTATGTGCCCAGTCTGATGTATCGCTCAACATTCGGCTATACATCACCAATTGTAGATCATCTTCACTTTTGATTAAATCTGATCGCCATTTGGCTCCTCGCCACTTTAAATCTATTACGGCAATTTCATCATTTCGTTCAAGGACCAAATCGGCTTTTCCTTTAATAGGAAGATTCGCAAATTTCCCGCCAAGTCCTATCTCTGTTCCACGAACTTTCCAGCCGTTTTTCTGAATCATTTCTACTAGACTCCAAGCGGAATATTTTACTTTATTTAAAAAAGAAATTTTCTCTGGTTCTCGACCGTACATCAGCAAGACCGTTCCTTCTTTTTTTAGCAAATCGGGAGCGGTCGTATCGATCCAATCTGCTACGGCAGCTCGATCCATTTTTGTAATATCTTCTTTAAATAATAATTCAAAAAAGCGATGGCTCAAATTTCCCATCAGTGTGACGTCCTTGACAATACTCAAGATGCTAGATGACTGTAAGCGGGCTTTATGGCGAAAAACCCATTGATAGGGATAATAGAAAAGATCTTTTAAACTGGTAAAAGATTCTTTTTCGTTTTGATCAGCCAGTTCTGGATGATCTATTTTTAAGAATAATTGAGGCCGTGATAATTTTCGTCGAGGTATTTTTTCCTTTACAGGTAATTCAAATAGTTTTGTAAAAATGGATGGAATAGTGGTTTCGTTAATATCTAATGTAATTTCTTCCAACGAAGTAGTGTAGGCAACCAGCTCATCAAAAAGCGGATGTGCATGTACATCAGCACCCTTTACTTTTTCTGGAATACATAGAATTAATTGTTCGGTGGCATGAATGATCGGACGATTTCGCTGCCAAAGCAGAAGTTTGTTTTCCTTTTCTGGCGTATTGAGGGTGATGTTCTTTTTTGAAAAAAAATCTAATTCCGAAGGATACCAACGAGAGAAAAAATGATCCGGTTCATTCTGAATAAAATTCCACCATAATAAATGATCGATCTCACCAATAACGGAGGCTGGTTGATAAGTATACGGAAGATGCCCTACGGCTTGTTCTTCAAAAGTAATCGGAGCTGGTTCGTAGATCGTTCGGACAATTCTTTCCAATTGTAATGGCGTTAGGAAATCCATGTTTTGCGGAAGCGCATATAATAAATCCACAATCCGATTGGCTTGTTCCGCTAAGACTAGTAGAGAGGTATTTTGCTCATCTGTATCTGCAAACTCTTGTCTCGCCCATTCTGCGATATAATCATAAATTTCAACGACTTCTGATTTTGGAACAGACTTATTCAGGCTATATCTTTTTCTATTAAACCAAAAATTATATTGTTCTCGAACTGCTCCAACATTGATGGTACTGTCTTCTTCTGCACGTTCCGTTAGTTGCTCAAAAAACTGTTCTTGCATTGCATACCAGCTATCACTTCGTAGTCCTGGGGTAGCTGCCATTTGTCGCGCAATTCGCACAGCTAGATCGTCTGATAATGGTTTTACTGCCAAGGTCACAAACTCCATGATTTTATAAGGATCGATGGGGTTCCATAAAAAGGTAGGAACTAATTTTAATATCTGTAAACTGGGGCGAGCCGAAGAGGCAGAGAGCATTCCTAAACTTGGTAAACCTTCTTGACCGAGTGATAAATCGAGGGTTCGATTTTTTTCGGGAATTAAACAAGCAGGTTGGAAGCCTGGATTTTTAGCAATCAACTTGGCCGTCCAAGCAGCCAGTTCTGTATCTCGTTTTGATTGGATAATTAGCAAAGAACCATCGCCATTTGGTGTGAATTTTTTAACACCTGGTGATTGTATAGATTTTTTTAAACGACCTAAATCGGAGCCTTCTTTTGAGTTAGATTTAGGGGTTAAATTTTTAATAGGAAAACCGACTTTTTCTAATTGTTCAAAAAGGCCAATAAAGTGAGGAGGTAAAAGTTCTTTTGGTTCGTTGAGGTAAACGGCTGGGTACTCAGGAAGTAGCCAATCTATTCTTTCACTGACCATTTTAAACCGATCTGCAAATCCAGCATCGAGTCTAATGGAATGGTCGTCTCCAGTCAAAACATTTTCGATTGTGGCGAGACCGTGGAGGCGATCAGGCATTTCTTTTTCTACCGAAAAATCCCAGCCACCTAGCAGGAGTTCATCTCGTAATTCTAAGAGCGCCGTAGCGGTAGCAAAAGGATCTGCGGCAAAAGATCGTTGGAAACAATTGGCTGATTTATTATTGACACAAAGGTTGAGTGCTTGTCGATATTGTTCGGTACGAATATGATCATTATTGCTTGGATGTCCGGTTAATCCAAGTCTTGTTTCTAGATATTGTAAGAATCCTTTAGGTCCTAAAAGGTGAACGCCTCCGGTGATTTCTTGGCGGAAGCGAGGTAACTGTTGATCGCCTAATTGAAGGCCAAAAATGATCTTTTCTTGCATGGTGGAAAGATACGTATAAAAACAGAGAAATCAGGCGAGACTGTTCCATCAAGTGTGTCCTTTTGCAAACCCGCGCCTCGGTCCTAAAGGAAGCCCAACCCGCTGACACACTTTAACAGAACATCATCACTTAAGCAGTTAAATCTCCATTCTATAGAGTTGTAGAAAACCTTTTTCGCGAACGAGTTGGTCGTTTTCTATCCGAGTAGGAATGGCGTAATAGTAGAGACTTAGTTCTAATAAAGGTTGATCGGGATGAGCAGAAATCCAACGTTGGTATTCATGCTCGGTCCATCTTTTATACAGTTCAACCGGTAATTTATTCAGATATTTTCGAGTATAAAAGGAAAGCGTAAATCTACAGTTACGGAAATTATTATGAATAGATTTATCGAAAATGGGAACGTTGTATTTAGGGTCGTTGGAAACGTTTAGAATTTGGTTGTTGACGATGTCAATGGTTTCGTTGTCGGCGGTTCTTCCGAGCAGAACCATGGTTCCCATATCTTTGTGTGGATTGGGTGCAAATAGCCACCAAGGTTGTTTAAAAACACCCGTTACAAAATTAAAATCCAAGGGTCTTGCCTCTGCCATATTTTCTAATCCAGGACTGAGATTTATGCCATCTGCTAGGAAACTTTCTTGTCCCCATTTTTGAAAATTTCTTTGAAAAATAACCACCATCATAACTACTACAAATACTTGTGTGATACGAAGTCCAATGGTCTGTAAGTTGGCAGGTAATTTATCGAAGAGTCGCCATTCTCCAATTTTTAAACTACCAAAATTCTTATCTTTTGTAATTTTAAATTTATTCCAAAAACTATCTGGTAATAATAGAATCGCAAAGCAAAGCGTGATAAAGTGAAACGGTCCTACATAAATCGTACTGGCTAAACCAAAATGTAAAAAGACAATTAAAAAGGCCGCGATGGTTCGTGCTTTTCTACTAAAAAAAGGCGTAAAGATTAAAAAGGGTAGTGCCAGCTCTATCACTAAAGAAAAATAGGTTAAAAACTTACTGACTCCAGGTAAGTTAGCAAGGACCGTGGATAGAAAATTGGAGTGCGTCAAATCTGCCGTTAGACTATAAACCGCTAGGCCAGAAGTCCAAAGATCACCAGTTTTGGTAATATAGCTGGTAAAATAAATTAAAGCTATTTGAAATAAAATACCACAGACCAAAAGACCTCGAATTTCTGCAGGGTGGTCTCGGCGGTCAGGTGCTAGGCTATAACTATTATCTAGTGGAAGAAAGATTCCCCAAAAGAGCGAGACTTCTATAAGAAATTCCACGCCATGCGCCGCCATTGGATTTCGATTGACAATACCAGCGAAGAGTAATAATAAAGGCCAAGAAAGCCAACGACTTTTGATTCCTAGGGTATAGAGTATCGCAAGAAAAAGGGTGATTAGAAAATAAACTAGAATCAGGGTCTCATTTTCGATAGAAAATAAGAGCGAAAAGTTCTCTCCATAAAAAGTACGGATATGTTCGATCGGAACAATTGCCTCCTTACCGTAAAAAGCGGAAATGTTGAAAAGTCGATACTGAAGAATATTAAGAATAATATTCAGTCCAAGCACAATACGAAAAAACGCAATGCTACGGAGATCTAAACCGTAAAGATTGAAAAATTTATTGCTAGAAGTAGCCTGATTCGTTGGGGAAGGTTTAAAATCAGTAGTTTTTCGTTTTTTAGACATTGACTTAATATCTTCAGAATGTTAGAATAGGGTAGATTACCCTCCGGTAGCGCTTTTAAGTTGAGTAATCTGGCTTTTCCAAAGTTGTTCTTGATCTTTAACTTCATCAGAATCACAGTAATCCGTGATTTCAAGAATCGTTTCGTTGGTTACAGGAGATTTGCGCATTCTAAATTCCAAAAATTCTTTATCACTCTCTGCATCTTCCCATTGGAAACGTACGCGATCATCTTCTACATCATCGATTAGATTGGCTACTTCTTCGGATCCACTCCAAGAGAAAGTATACGTATCATCTTGAATGTCTACTTCATCGCAAAACCATCTGATTAAGCAAGAAGGAGTTGTGATAAACTTGTATAGTATAGTTGGAGAAGCACGGAAGATAAACTCTAAATCAATTTTGACCCTTTCCATAATTATGTTTTTCTTTGATTGATAACTATTTGACTATCAGGCGAAATAATGATCATATTATCAATTTATATTTGCACCTGTTTCACGCAATTAACTTTATTTTAATGATTTTTCCAAATAATAACAAGGAATTACCATAAATATTCTCAACTATTGGATTATATCTAATGAGAATCGGGGTAAACTTAAGTTTAAAGCCCACATTATTAGGAAAAATTGCTATTTGCTATTTGCTATTTGCTATTGGCTTCACTTGATCGCGCCTGCCTGCCGGAAGGCAGGATTAAAGAGAGCAAATAGCAAATGGCCAGAAGCGAATAGCAAAAAAACTACGCTCAATTAGAAGGATATCGTTTATGATACTATCTCAATTATTTTTAACCCCATAATCACATATATCCTGATTTTATCCCTAAAAAACGGGATGTTCAAACAGGAATTTGGAAAAAAATGGGTCACTCAAAATAATATTTCTTGACAACCATATAATTAAACTGTATTTTTGCTTGGATAGAAAGAGAGAAACTCTAGTAACCCCCTAAAGAACAAATGGATTATTTCCACATCATTTCCAAAGGGATTATATAGTAGTTTCAGTTGAATCAAACTAAACTTACAATTGTCCAGTATCAACATTCAATCCTTTCATAAGCCAGCACACCTTTATCGTTTTTACGTTGTATGTCCCATTAACAGCAAACTAATTCCATTCAAAGCATTGTATTCTGATCAACCAAATGATAGCCCATTTTGTGTAAAATTTAAAGCTATTAAAAACTAAAGAAGAACTTTTTCGGCTCGTCGTGTGATGACCCGACCGTTGATTTTATTTAATCTATTTAAACTGTTACCTTAATGAGACAACTTAAGATTACTAAGTCCATTACTAATCGCGAAAGTCAGAGTTTGGAGAAGTATCTCCAAGAGATTGGTAAGGTAGATTTGTTGACTCCGGAAGAAGAAGTTGATTTAGCACAAAGAATTAAGCAAGGCGACCAACTGGCCCTTGAAAAACTAACCAAAGCTAATCTTCGATTTGTAGTTTCCGTTGCCAAACAATATCAAAATCAGGGACTTTCCCTGAGTGACCTTATCAATGAAGGCAACCTTGGTTTAATCAAAGCTGCACAACGTTTTGATGAAACCCGTGGTTTCAAGTTTATTTCTTACGCCGTTTGGTGGATTCGTCAGTCCATCCTTCAGGCCCTCGCCGAACAATCTCGTATCGTGCGTTTGCCACTCAATAAAGTGGGATCTCTTAACAAAATTAACAAAGCTTTCTCCGAATTGGAACAAGCCTATGAGCGCGAGCCTTCTTCAGCTGAACTAGCGGCGCTACTGGAAATTCCTACCGAAGAAGTAGAGACCACCCTCGGGGTCGCTGCACGGCACGTATCAATGGATGCGCCCTTCGTTGAAGGAGAAGACAATTCATTACTTGACGTTTTAGAAAACTTTGGAACTCCTGGAACCGATTCGGCGCTAGAGTACAAAGAAAGCCTCCGTCGAGAAATTGAACGTTCTTTAAGCACACTGACTGACCGTCAATGTAACGTCATTAAGCTTTATTTCGGAATCGGCGTCGAACACCCCATGTCTTTAGAAGATATCGGTGAACGATTTGGCCTTACTCGAGAAAGAGTTCGACAAATTAAAGACAAAGCGATTAACAAACTACGAAATACCTCTCGTAGCAAACTACTTAAAAATTACCTGGGCGCATAATTAATTTTACACGCCTCAAAACGCATCACGATTAATTCGTGGTGCGTTTTTTTTACCCTAGAATTCATACTATCGAACACCAACACTTCTATTAAGTGAGCAATCTCCGAAAAGACATTTTTTTCCTCGTCGGTTTTATGGGCGTTGGCAAATCCTACCTTGGCCAACGGCTTGCTTGGCAGTTAAATCGAGAATTTGTAGACACAGACGAACTGATCGAGATGCGGGAAGAAACCTCTATTGCATCCATATTTTCAGAACAGGGAGAACGGACTTTTCGCCAATTAGAAAGCGACGTTATTCGTGCACTTATTCCTAAAAAAAATCTAGTAGTTGCAACAGGTGGTGGTCTGCCAATCTATGGTAACCTCATGGATGTCTTATTACAAAACGGAACCGTGATCTACTTGGAAGGAAATGAAAAGTTGATTTTCAAACGACTCATTCGCGAAAAAGAACATCGTCCATTATTAGCAGATAAAACGGATCTTGAAATTCAAACCTTTATTTCAGATTCGCTAAATAATAGATCGCCTATTTACGAAAAGGCACATCTGATTTTTGATCTAAGAGGAGATTTTAAAAAAGATGAACAGGATTTTTTAGAAATGTTTAAGCCACCTATGATTTTGGATTGGTGAAATCCAGTTTTCATTTCTTCTCCTGTATAAAATTATTAACTTTGCTTCAGGCTTACGCTTTCCGTAAATTCCACTTCTTATCGCCCAAAATCTTAGATCTTAATTGCCTTAAAAAATATTCATTATGAAAAATATTCTATTACTTTTTTCCCTTTTACTATTAGTAAGTTGTGGTTCAGATAAGGTGAAGCATCCTGCACCATCTGCTAGCCCAGACGCACATGCTGGGCATAACCATGCACCAGGTGAGCACGCAGGACATGATCACGCAGGACATGACCATGCGGAGGAGAACCCAAATATAGTTACCAATCCAGATGGATCTGTTCATGTCAAAGGAGATATTACTGCATTTTTGGTGGGAATATGGGAGGTGCAATATGCATTGATCGGTGCTACACCTAAAGTTGATAGTCGATATAAAGGTGCTTGGATTGATATGAAACCTGATTTTAGTTTTACCACCGGTATTTATGATCAGGTAACAAATAAAGGAACGTATAAATTCGTAGACGAACCAAAGCGTTTGCTGACTTTGGATTATGAAAAGAAAGAAAAAATAATGCCTTCTGAAGTAGAAGTCAAAGGATATGCTATAGGATTAGTGCTTCTAGGGAAGACTCCTATGGGAGGACAAAATTCGCAACTAAAAATTAGACAAACAAGTAAGAGGCCTACGAATCCGAACTAAAAAGATTGCGGAAACTATTTGCTAAAAATAACCTTCAAAAAAAATATTATGAATCGATTCTCCTACCTATTCTTTTTTCTTTTATTAAGTTTTACTGCTTGTCAAAATACTGGAAATATGACTGACGGAACAGAGACTGGAGCAGCTAAAGACAGTGCGGTAATGCCTGGGATCGCTGGAGATTTCGGAGGTTCTTTGATAAACGCGATGCCTGGGAGTAATATCTATGAAGTGAATTTAAGACAATACACCGAGGAGGGGACGATTGCGTCCTTTATGACGCATCTACCAAGACTTAAAAAAATGGGCGTCGATATTTTATGGTTTATGCCGATCCATCCGATTAGTGTAGAAAAAAGAAAACAAGGACTTGGAAGCTATTATTCGGTAGCAGACTATAAAGGATTAAATCCGGAGTTTGGAACCATGGAAGATTTTGATAAAATGGTAAATACGATTCATGAATTAGGAATGTATATCATCATTGATTGGGTGCCGAATCATACGGGGTGGGATCACCCATGGATTAAAGCACATCCAGAATGGTATACCCAAGATAAGGATGGAAATATTATTGATCCGATTGATCCACAAACCGGAGTCACTTGGGGATGGACGGATGTGGCAGATTTGAATTATGATAATCAAGATATGCGCAAGGAGATGATTCAAGACATGGCTTTTTGGGTGAAAGAACGAAATATTGATGGTTTTAGAGTAGACGTTGCGCATAGTGTTCCAAATGATTTTCATAAAGATATGATCGCTGAATTGCGAAAGATAAAACCAGTCATCATGCTGGCAGAATCTGATAAAGCAGAAAATATTAATGAAGCTGGATATGATATGGATTATGGTTGGCCGTTCCATCATATTATGAATAAAATTGCGAAAGGAGAAGAAGATGCAACTGCCATTGATGAATACCTAATAGAAGATAAAGCGAAGTATAAGCGAGGCTATCATTTACATTTTATTACCAATCATGATGAAAATACTTGGTCTGGAACAGAGTTTGAAAGAATGGGAGATGCACACCGTGTCATGGCGGTATTGGCTTTTACCTTTGATGGAATTCCATTGATTTATTCTGGTCAAGAAGCAGGCAATAGAAAGCGATTACGATTTTTTGAAAAAGATACCCTTAACTGGGACAAGATAGAATACGAGGCTTTTTATACTTCATTATTAAAAATGAAAAAAGAGAACCAAGCGATTTGGAATGGAACTGCAGGTGGTGATTTGGTTAAAATTTCTACCAATAATGATGAAAATATTTATGCCTTCACCCGTAAGAAAAATGAGGACCAAGTAGTGGTCATTATGAACCTTTCTAAACGGCCTCAGGAGGCAGTGCTAGAAGGAGAATCCTATCTAGGAACCTATAGTAATGTCTTTGGAAACGGAACCATGTCCCTACAAAAAGATATGAAAGTAACCCTTAATGCGTGGGATTTTCTAGTCTTAGAAAGGCATTAAAATGTTTTTTTCAGGACAGTTTGTTTAAAAACGGGAACCATTTTACAACTAAATGGCTCCCGTTTTGCGTTGTGTGAACATAATTTATACAGAGAAGTTTTTTAAAAATAAAAATTAAACGAAATGAAAAATCTGAGAATCACCTTTCTACTTTTCTTTGTTCCATTTTTTTTATCTGCACAAGATGCGATCGAAAAATGGACCAATGACTACGATCAATTATTAAAGACTTATGTTTCCAATGGAAATGTAGATTATGCGGGTATTAAAGACGATGTCCAACTAGGAACACTCGTCACCCAATTAGCAAAACTTACTCCTACTGATCAGAATTCCCCTTTTGCAAAAGCTTTTTATATCAATGCTTATAACTTAATTGTAATTTATTCAGCGGCGACTAATTATCCCTTGGGGAGCGTTCAAGAAGTGAGTGGGTTTTTTGAACGAAATAAATATAAGATTGGTGGAAAAAAATATACTTTAAATTCTTTTGAGAAAGACTTTATTTTTAAAAAATTTCCAGATCCAAGATTACACTTTGTGTTGGTTTGTGGAGCCGTCGGTTGTCCACCGATTACTAACTTTGCCTACCGAACGGATCAACTAGAAACACAGCTAGACACACAAACTAGATTAGCTATTAATGACGCTAAGTTTGTTGCAGTTTCAGAAGGTAAAGCAACGCTTTCTAAAATTTTCCAATGGTATAATGCTGATTTTGGTGGGGGGAAAAAAGATATTTTAAATTATATCAATGGCTTTCGAAATACGCCTATTTCAAATTCCGCTAGCGTTGGATATTTTGATTATGATTGGACATTAAATGATCAACAAACTGCTGGGCTAACAGGGACTGAACAAAGCGCTAATGCATTTCGATATGTAACTTCTGCCACTATTCCGAAAGGACAAATAGAACTAAAGGTTTTTAATAACCTCTACACTCAGAAAACGGCTAGTAGTGGAGAAAAACTTGATAGTCGAAGTACCTTTAATACAACCTCTATCAGTGCACTTTATGGAATCAATCAAAGATTTAACTTAGGAGTAGATTTAAAATACCGTCGAACATTGAATAGTGGAATTCCTAGCGATGCTTTAGATGTTTTTGGTAGCCTCGATGGTCCTTCTGGCCGTACAGGAATTACCGGAATTGGTCCTCGAATTCGTTGGGCGCCGATTCCAGAATGGTCTGGTTTTTCTTTACAATCTACTTTTACTTTCGCAGTAGGAGATGATCTAGAAGGTACAGCAGATCAGCCTTTTATTGATTGGAATAATAATATTTTTTGGACTCAATTCTTTTATGATAAATCTATTGGAACGCGGTTTTCCTTTTTTGGAGAAGTAGATTTATTGTTAGAAGATATTGGAGATGCTAATAGATTTACGATTCCTTTTACGACGATTTTTAGTTATTTTCCTAATAAAAAAGTGACGCTCTATGGTCTTGCTGGTTATGCTCCAACGGTTGCTCCAGATTTTGATTACTACCACCAACTTGGTTTAGGAACTAAATACCAAATTACTCGCCGAGTGGAGATTGAATTATTATATACGAGCTTCCGTACAAAATTTGTAAAAAGCCAAAATGGCGTAGCGAGTACTTATAACTTAGGACTTCGGTTTTCTTTGTAGTTTGTTTGTTGCTAATTGCCCTCTTCAGTCGTAATCGAATGAAGAGGGCAATTAGCAAGAATTAGAATTGGAATTAGAATTAGAATTGGAATGTGAATGTGAATTAGAATTAGAATGTGAATTAGAATGTGAATGTGAATGTGAATGTGAATGTGAATTAGTTTGTTGTTACCAAGGTGCGGGACTGTTCAGTAAAGTGTGTCATCTTTGTCGTATTAGCATTGCGTAATACGAGACCGATTAACTAATCAACTAATTAACATTAACATTGTAAATGTACAATATTTATTATGTGAATTAAGTTAATTATCTAGACACAGTTAATTGAACACCCCCATTGAACACTCCCGAGGTGCCTTGATTAATTAACCCAAACAATTTTAGAAACGTCTGTTTTAAATCCTTTCAGCCTCAAAACAAATAGTCCACTTTCCGTATCTAATGAAAAAGGATTTTCTAAAATTGTTTCGCCTCTTTCGATAAAACCCAACTCTTTTTTTGCGATTAATTTTCCATCCATTTGATATAAAAGTAATTCTTGATCTTCACCAGTATCGAGATTGATCACGATGGGTGCACCAAAGTAAATTGGATTGGGAAAAGAAATAATACCTTCCGAAGCAAAAGGAATTTCTGGTGTTCCCAACACGCTATCCAATGCTAAATAAAGTACCGGTGAATCATGATCACTTGATCGTAAAGAAGTATTTGGATCATCAAAATAAAAACCAGGATAGTCTGAATTTCCTCGGCCGTACTCCAATCCTGTAACCGTGAATCCTTCCAGTTGTGTAGACAAGACATGATCGAGCATTTGGGCGTTGCCACTAAAAACAAAAGAGTAACGCTCGTCTTCTGGAAGTAGGTCAATATAAGTAATCAACGGATTGTCGAGAATCGGTTCGATTTCAAACTGTGCACCTAAAGAAGGCGTTCCTGCAATTTGATTATAAACATCAACATATCCATCCGAAAATTGGAAAGCATTAAAGTCACCTAAAATGACCAAGTTCTCATCTTCTAAAGCCCTAGCCATTCGAGCCACCGAAACCGCTTGTTCGTGTCGCTTGGTTCGCACAAAAAAGCTGTTGCCACCTGTGATCCCATTAAGTGATCGATTGTGGATATTTAAGACCTTAAGTGGAGTAGGAGGGCTGGTCGCAAAATTTCCTTCAAGCAACAAAGGAGGGCGATCATGGACTTGACCACCGATACTCAAACTTTCATTAGAACCCAAAGGCGTAATCGTCACATCGTTCAAGACTGGACGAACGAGGTAACCCAAATTGATCGGAAAATTACCACTATTAGAAACGTTTAAATAAGCCGTATAATCTAGATCAGGATTGATCGATTCAATCACTTGAATTAGTTCGTTTAGCACGGCTAAACTTTCCACTTCTTGGACGGCGATAATATCTGGTCCTGCAAGTTGCTCTGTAATAAAAATGCCAAATTTTTCTAGTCGATCTTGGTATTCAGGTTCGTTATCGAAAAGCGTCAACATATTCAAAGACGCAATGGCAATTTCATTATTGACCGTTGGTCGAACAGGTTCTGGATTTGGTAGATCCACAACCAGATAAGAAGTTGGCCAAATCTCATAATCGTTGTCATTATCATTGATGACGCCACTGGCACTTAATGGATTTCCACCCGGAAGACCCGTTATGTTTGGCTGACCAAGCGCGGCAGGTCTAAAATCAAATCGCTCTGGATTATTATCCCAAACAGGAAGACCTGCCGTGCCTGGAAATGCAATTCCTGGTTCACGGAAAGTTCGCTTCGGTCCTGCTACGATAGTGGTTGTTCCATCAAAGCTGGTGGGGGCAGTTGTTATGGCTTGAGGAAGATCGACCAGCATTCCTTCGATCCATTCTAGTTCTGGAATATTATTCGATGCTCCAGATGGAAAAGCGTTGTTTAGTTCGATGGGAGCGGGAAGCGTATTATTGGTGGTATTTAAAACAGTTAAAGTCAGCCCTGTAGATTGTATTTGGGTCATTCCATCAAACTCGACCACTTGTCCGGTCACGGTCACGCGATCACCAACTTGAATATTGATATTTGGATTAATATTGACCAGCAGACCGTTAGAAGTAGTTGGGTCGGCATCCGCTCGCTCATCAGGTGTTTGAATAAAAGCCAAGTTGTTAAACACAACCGTTACGACATTATCAGCCGAAGTAACCGTCTGGTTATTAAATGGGCTGATGGTTCCAGTTCCTTGAATCTCCCATATTTCACGATTTTGTCCATACCCAAAGAGGCTAGAAAAAAGGAATAGGATAAAAATGTGTAATTTTCTATTCATAAGATTTAAATTAGAACCCAAAATTATCAACAATTCGGGATAATTACTATTTCTATTCTATGAAGAATACCGAAAGTACTATTTACGACAAAGGTTATGATCCGATTATGCAGGCTGCCTTCGTTTTGTCCTTGATTATAGGCGTAACCATCATTGGTAAGCTAATCAATACGATTGGAATAATGACGATCAGTGACCAGTTTCCTTGGACGACGGCCACGTCTTTTTTACTTTTCTTCGCCATCTTCAATAGTGTGATCAGCCTAGCAAGTAAAGACTTGAATAAGTATTGGGGACGATCAATGCTTTCTTTTGTATTTTTAGCAGCTATATCGGCTGGTGTTGCTTATTTTTTTTCTGCCTTATCTATCGAAGAAATTGGACCCTATAAATGGATTTATTTTGTTTTGACTTTTGGGTATCTCGTCTTTTTATCTATTCTTGGGTTTATGAAACGAATCGTGGATTTTGCGGAAAAAGAAGATTGGCATGCGCCTCGGGCACGGAAGAAGTAAGGAATGTCAATATCCAATATCCAATATTCATTGGGTTCTTCTCGATACGATTTACCTTAACTCCTGATCTAATTAACCCCTATTTTTTAGTAAAAGACCTATTCCACCAATCATTAAGTCATTTCCAATTTTGCTACTGAACAATTAAAGGTTGAACATATTCTTAAAAAAGAATGTTATGATTGGAATAAAATCCTTTGTACAATAAAAATAAAAAAATGGATCCTTTAAATAATAATACCACTCCTCAACCTGAAGCTTTAGCAACCCTTGGAACTGGCTGTTTTTGGTGTACCGAAGCGGTATTCCAATTGCTAGAAGGTGTGAATTCTGTCGTCTCTGCTTATGCAGGTGGACATGTGGCGAACCCTACCTATGAGCAAGTTTGTAGTAAACAATCTGGTCATGCGGAAGTGGTACGAATCAGTTATAATCCTGAGGTGATTTCTTTCGAAGAATTACTAGAAGTTTTCTGGCAAAGTCATAATCCGACGACGCTTAACCAACAAGGAAATGATAAAGGACCACAGTATCGTTCTGCAATTTTTTATCATGATGAAGAACAAAAGAAAATCGCTGAGGCTAGCTTAGCGAGTACCGATGCTTCTGACCTTTGGCCTGATCCAATTGTAACGGAAATCACCGAGTTAAATAATTATTATCCAGCCGAAGATTACCACCAAAATTACTATAACCGAATGGGAGATAAGAATCCTTATTGTGTGTATGTGGTTGGGCCGAAAGTGGCGAAGATGAAAAAGCATTTGGCGAAGAAGAAAGTGTAGAGTTTTTTTCAAATGCAAGCGCAATTTCAAAAGCAAGCGCAAATGCAAAAATTTCTAAAAGAGGAATCTCAATCTTCAAAACGACCATCCAAAAGCCAAACTGTTAGTTCCAGCTCCAAAAGCCAAACTGTTAGTTTACAGCTCCAAAAGTCAAACTGTTAGTTTACAGCTCCTGCTGTAGATACGCCACTGTAAACGAACGCTATTTTTTTTGACTGGAAAGATCTATCTTCCAATATAAATTCTCCCCGTCAAGCTAGTAAAGGGTTTAGTGATGAAGTGGCGAAAGGTTCGCAATTTTTGTATAATAATTTTTTGCGTACGGGCCCACCATTTTTCAGGTTGTTCCTCTTTGATTTTAGCCTTAGCACCTTCTTTGCCATCGACCCCAAAATATTCAAGTTCACTTCGTTTAGTTCGATATGCTAGTTCTTCGACCATTTCCTTTCGTTGCGATTCTTCCCATTCCAATCTTAGTTGTTTACGCAATCTAGGAGAGCCCATGTAAAGAATTGGCCCTCGTTGGTCTTGTAATTTTTTGGTCAACTCCAAGCGTTGTAATTCAATTTCTACTTCAAAACGCTCACATAAGTTTTTGTATTCATCGTGTGTCATAATCATTCGTTTTTTACCAGAAGAATAAGATTCGTAATTTTTCAACTGCTGTTCTTAAAACGATACGTTTATAAATTTAGTTCGTTCAAAATGATATATTTAGAAAATTTTTATTTTGAATTTAAAATGAGATTCTATTGTTTGGTTATTAATAGAAAATGAAAAGGTGGATGGACCTATTTTAGATGGCTAGTTTATCTTGTGTTTAGCTTATTTTCCTGAGTTATAAATTCACGTTAGCAGAAAGCCAACAAGCCAATAGCTAACGGCCAATCAGCTAATACTTGCAAGACTCAATTTCCAATAAATAAGTTGCATTCGACCCCAACTTTCTAGTATCTTTCCAAAAAAAAACACATCAATGCCTAAATCAATTACCCTTATCGGTGCTGGAATCATGAGTGCTACGCTCGGAGTTTTTCTTAAAAAACTAATGCCAGATGCGCATCTAACCATTTATGAGCGATTGGATAGAGTAGGAGCCGAGAGTTCTGATGCTTGGAATAATGCCGGAACGGGACACTCTGCCTTTTGTGAGCTAAACTATACACCGGATCGAGAAAACGGCGAAATCGATATTACCAAAGCCTTGAAAATTTCAGAAAGCTTCGAAATCTCTAAACAGTTTTGGGCCTACCTAAAAACAAATGGCGATCTAAAAAGTAAGGGTGCTTTTATCAATGATATTCCACACATGAGTTTTGTTTGGGGTGATGGTAACGTAGAATTTCTACGCAAGCGATACAATGCGCTCACAGAATATCCAATCTTCGCCGATATGTTGTTCTCTCGTGATTTTGAAGAGATGAAAGCATGGATGCCGTTGATTATGGAAGACCGAGATACAGATCAGTCGATTGCTGCTACGAGAATGGCCATCGGTACGGATGTAAATTTTGGGGCAATTACTCGAGGTATGATTGAGTATTTGGAATCTTGTGATGGAGTAGATTTGAAATTGGGAACTGAAATCAAAGACATCGATCGAGCAGGCAACGTTTGGGAAGTGGAAGTGAAAGATATGAAAACCGGAGCGGGAAGTTCTGCAAAATTTGATTTTGTTTTTATCGGAGCAGGAGGAGGCGCGTTAAAGCTTTTAGAAAAAAGTGATATCCCTGAAGCACGAGGTTACGGCGGTTTTCCAGTAGGAGGGCAATGGTTGAAATGTACCAACCCAGAAATCGTTAAACATCATCAAGCGAAGGTCTACGGAAAAGCAGAAGAAGGTGCGCCGCCGATGTCGGTACCACATTTGGATACTAGAATGTTGGATGGTAAGCGATCTTTACTCTTCGGTCCCTACGCAGGATTTTCTACCAAATTTTTAAAGAACGGATCTTATCTGGATCTTCCACTTTCACTGGAAGTTCATAATATCTGGCCGATGCTTTCTGCTGGAATGCAGAATATTGGGTTGACCAAATACTTGATCGAACAAGTCATTCAATCTCCAGAAGAACGATTTGCTGCGCTCCAAAAATATTATCCAACAGCTAAGATGGAAGATTGGGAATTGGCCATCGCAGGACAACGCGTTCAAATCATCAAAAAAGACAAAGAGGAAGGTGGCGTTCTAAAATTCGGAACAGAAATCGTAACAGATGAGTCTTTAAGTTTAGCAGCATTATTGGGAGCTTCACCGGGCGCTTCTACTTCGGTAGATATAATGTTAGATGTATTGGCTAAATGTTTTCCCAACGAAATAAAAACCGATGCTTGGCAAAAACAATTGAAAGCCATGATTCCCAGCTACGGAAAATCACTGATCAAAGATGGGGAATTGTTGCGAGAAGTTAGAACAGAAACGACGCAGGTGCTTGGATTGGAGACTAGGGAGGAGGAATGGAAGTAGGTGTTTTGGTGTTGAAGCGTTGATGTGTTGAATCGTTGAATTGTTTAGAGCTAATTGCTAGTTTTAGAGAAAAATTTGGGTTTTTTCAAAAGCAAAAGCAACTTCAAGCGCAAAATCAATTTTCTCTTTAACGTGAAAGGACGCAATAAGATATACACGTTAAAGTGCCTCTGCATTTCTTTGCGCCTCTGCTCGACAAAAAAACGATAAAAGATATACACGAAAGAAGGTCTCTGCGCCTTTGCGATCTCTGCGAGAAAAAAACTCAAATCACTAAAAGAAAAAACCATGAAACTCCTCAACCTAATCATTCTACTCCTTCTACTAACCGCCTGTCAATCTACTCCAAAAGTCGACGACAAAACACCTCCCAAAGAATCAACTGAAGAAGTAGTAACCCCAACCTCACCAGCCCCAAAACCAACCTTCAAATCCGTTCAAGATTCCGCCTACGTATCCGCACCTAGCGGCCTTCGCGTACGAAACACTCCTGGATTAGAAGGCGAGCGAATTGGAGTACGACCCTTCGGCAAAAAAGTACGAATCATTGAGCGAACAGGAATTGAACTCGTCGTAAAAGAAAACGGAAAAGACCTAGTCGGAGAATGGGTAGGAATCGAAAGTCGACTCTTGCAAGACGGAAAATTAGCAACCGTTACAGGCTATGTTTTTGATGGATTTTTAGTGAAAACGAAAGCAGCAATAAAAACGGCGATTCCTACGGATATCAAAATTGAAAAACTACAAACGGTCTTTAATCAAAATGCTGGAGTCGGAGGATTGATACCTAATCGAGAGAATTTAGTCAGAGCTGACCGAGAAAATTTTACCATCCCTTTATATGGAAAAGATCGAAAAACAACGATTGGTCATGCTTCGAATGATTTTTTTTGGAATGGAAATTATCGTCGGTATTCAGACTTTAAACATCCGGAAGATTGTAAGTATACCGATCCACCACGGATGTCAGCGAGTAGTGAATTAGGCCTCGGAAATTTTATCAGAGTGTATGATCGAAAAGATGATTTTCTATTTTTAGGATATATCTGCCATCAACCCGTCTGGATGAAAACGAGTGATCTCGATCCTGAAAAAGTGAAATTTGAAAACTATCTAAACATCTTTAAGTCGTTACCAAAAGGCGGTGGCTGGGAAGCTGGATACACGTACACTGGCGCCAATAAAGTCCTACGTGAATCACCAGATTTAAATGCCAAACCCATTTTAAATAATATCTTACCCGACTACGAAATTTACTTGCTCGGAGAATATCAAGGTCATTGGGCAAAAGTAAAAATCCGCGAAGCCCGGCATAAGTTTGGAGAGATGTATTTTTCAGGAACAGACTATGGACGAGATTGGGAAGGGTGGATTATGATTGTTGATCCGGATGGTACGATGTTGATGGCGCCGCATATTTTTGGGTGCTGATTTGGTGTTGAATCTGCCTGATCGGCAGTTAGGTCGTTGATATGTTGAATTGTGGATTTTGCTAGAAAAGAACAAAGATTTAATTAGAATGTAAAAGATTTGTTGATGAATTGAGAAGTTGGTGTTTTAAAGTGTTCGTTTTTTTGACAGATAGCGTGTAGAAAAAAATAAGCTTATGAAATTTTTACTAAAACCAATGGTTGTCATTACTATTTTAATTTTATCATTTTCCACCTCTGGAATGAGTCAAAAAAATGATTCCACCCGAGTAAAGAATATTTATAAATTTAGTCTTAGCAAACTGATACCTTACCAGCTTTTTTTGGGATATGAAAGAATTGTTTCTGATCGTTTTTCATTAAATGCTCAAGCAGGTTTATTAGGGAAAGCCCTTTATTTAGAGACTATAAATGAATTGAATAAAGCTTATTATATCAAACCTGAAACTGTAGGAAGTAGTTGGTATGCTGGCCGAAGAGCTCCGGTGAAATTAGGATATCAGTTAAATCTTGAAATTAGATACTATCCTTTTGAATTTGAAGAAAATTTATTTATTGGAGCTAGAGGTGGCTATCAATATGCTAATTTTGGAAAAGATTTAAGAGTAAAACTCCATGCAGAGGTTAGTCAATCAAGCCTTGCTTTTAAGACTATAAATGCTAAACAAAATTCTTACTTCTATGGCACTACTATCGGTGCTAACTTTACTTTTGGTGAGAAAATGGCCTTAGAATGTTATTTTTTATTGGGCCGTCGATATAGTGAAATAATTAATCCAGTACCTTCGGAGCCTAATCCAGATTTTCCGAATCGTTTCAGTGATTTTTACAAACACCATTTAAATCCAGTGGATAAGTTTCATTTTGAATTTGGACTAAATATAGGATTTGGTCAATAGCGTTTTTTGAGAATGTGAATGTGAATGTGAATGTGAATGTGAATGTGAATTTTTCAGCCATTCTAATTCTTATTCCCATTCCTATTCTAATTCTAATTCTAATTCTTATTCCCATTCCCATTCCTATTCCTATTCATAACTTCCAACCCACTCCCAAATAAAAACTCCTGCCATTCGAAGGCAAAATCCCTGGCCCAGGATAACCCGTCGCTCGTCGAGTAAAATACGCCTGATCACTTAAATTATTAATTCCCGTTTCTAATCGAAAAGACTTCCATTCATAAGACAAAGAAAAATCCATTACCGAATAAGCAGGAATCAATCCTTCAATTGCAATCGGACTGAAAATAGCATTCGTTGCGTCCGAAAAATGTTCTGCGGTATAGCTATATTGATAAGCCGCTTTTAATTTTTTCCAACGAAGATTCAGACCCGTTTTAAAAATAAAAGGAGGAACTAATTCCACATCGTTGCCTTCAATGCCCGGTTCCTGAGAATTTTGATAAATAGCATTGGTAAAAGATAGGTTAGTGAAAATACTCAAATCAAAATCCTTACTTTCTGGTCTAAAAAAATCATAGACCTGCCATTCTAAAAGCGATTCAAAACCCAAAATATTTGCATCCGCTACATTGGTTCGAAAACGAATAATTTTATCAACCAGTCCACCAAAAGTCTCATTCGGAACCCGCTTTAAAACGGCACCAATTCGATCTTTATAAGACAAATAAAAACCACTTAAATCATAGTCAAAATATTTTCCAATCTTACCTCTAGCGCCCAAGTCAAAATTAAAACCTTTTTCATCTTTCAGGTTTTCGTCAACGACTAAGCTTCCCACATTTACTCGAATATCATTAAAATTAATTGCCCGATAATTCTGAGAAAAATTAGTGTAAAATTCCGTACGATCATTCAATTTATAACTACTACCAATGCCAAAAAATACAAATTGACGTTGATTGCTTTTATCTTCATCAAAACGTTCTTGTGAAATAATATTACCCGCTAAGTCCTTAGTGATTTGTGTATAATAACCATTCGCCTCTGTACGAATCCATTCATACCGAAACCCCGGTGTTACACTCCATTTTTCAGAAAAATTAAAAACATTCTCCGCAAATAAACTGATATTTTTACTAGGCAAATTAAAATCAGACCCTTCTAAATTCTCTGGATTTAAATAGCTGAAATTAGGTTGGTCTGTCGCATCACCTTCCCCTTGTAGTCGTAGCGTAAGTCCTTGGTAATAACGTCCACCGACGAGTAGGGTACTTGGCTGATCGAAAGTGGTATACTGCCAAAATAATCGTGTTTCATTCCCCCAGTTTTTAAAATCATCACTCAAAAAATCCCGATTCCCTAAAAAATCTACTTGCGTGATATTGCCCAAATTACCGATCGCATCACGTCCTCCAATCAAGCCAAAAAATTGACTGTTGATGCGTAGCTTCTCCGTTGCTTTCAATTGCATCTTTAACGCGAATAAATTCCAGTCAACGGCAAACCAATTCCTGGCACGATTCGATTGTCGCGGATCCATTTCAAACTGAGCATCTGTTAATCCACCAGGCTGTTGAGCGAGATATTGCGTATGCGTATATTCTGGGCGAATAGAAAATTTTTCAGAAACTTGAATATTGGCACTAAGGTAAGCCGTATGTTGTTCCAATCCAGAATTAGGTCGCCAACCATCGCTGCGTTTATACTGATAAAAACCATAGTATTTTACCTTTCCAGCCGTTCCTCCCAAACTATTAAAAGAAGAAAATAATCCAAAAGAACCAATAGTTTGCATCGTCTCTGCGCCGATCTTTTTATCGCTAGGACCTTCTTTAAATTTAAAGTTTAGCATCCCGCCAAACTGCGTTCCAAACTGTAAAGAAGCCGCCCCTCTAACCACCTCAATTCGCTCGATGGCTTGGACCGGTGGCGTGTAATAACTTTCGGGATAACCCAAAGCATCCGCGCTGATATCATAGCCATTTTGCCGGGTATTAAAATTCGCATTACGACTCGGACTGAGACCGCGGCCACCGATCCCAAGTTGGATTCCAGCACCATCACTTTCCCAAATGTTGAGTCCCGAAACTTTAGCATAAACTTGACGACTATTGTTGGTCGCTTTATTGACGGTGAGTCTAGCGAGTTGAATTAATTCATTTTTCTTAGAAGCATAAATTGCATTGTTTTCTACTTGCCGAAGACGTTGAATCCCTGGAGCCATACCGCGTTTGTCGGTGATTTGAACAGCATCAAGATCGGTGATAGCGGGAGTCATGAAAAAGTCTAAGGTGAAGGACTGATCGATTATTTCAAAAGTATAGGTTACATCTACATAACCTAAAGAACTTAGATTGATGGAATAGGATCCAGGTGCTAAATTTTCTAATTTAAAATCACCATTTTTGTCTGCCACAGTTCCTTTTTCTAGGGTAGGAATAAAGAGGGTAGCGCCAATAATAGGTTCCCCTAATGCTTTATCAATTACTTGACCACTGAGTGAAAAATTATTTTGCGCAATTGCCCCAGCATTTATAAACAGGGTAATCAGCATAATAGTATTTATTAAAAAACTTCTTTTCTTCATCAGTTGGTGGTTAGTTTTTTGGAAGATGTTTTTTACCAAAATCAGGATCAAAAGGAAGTAGCCAAGATTTATGTTTCCAATCGCGCGCTATCTCAGCTAGGTTGACTTTTGGGTTGACCAAAGGTTGACTCAAAGTGCCGTTTAAGGTTACTCTGCTTTGACAATGAACCACCGGATTTTGATAGCCTTTCTCTTGATAAACATCGGCGATATGATGGGCAAATTGTAAAATCATATCAGGTTGTGTACTCATCATTTTTTCTTGTTGAGCCGTCAAATAATCTCTATTATTTATCCATTCGGTTTTCTTACCCAATTCATCCGCTACGGTAAAGGTCGTGTATCCAGCTTTTTCCATCAGCATGACTCGCCATGAAAATCGATACCCTTGTTCCGTCCAAAATAAATGTCCCGGATAAGCGAGATACCGAAAAGGAATAACCAGTTGGATGATGATAAAGCAAATCAAGAAAGGCTTTAAATTTTTCCAAGACCACATCGTCGTGTAGATATGATTTTTGGACTTATCCTCCACTCTGTTTTTGGAAGATGTCTCCTGATGTGTGTCTGAGCGCTGGCCATCCTTTAGGATTATAGGCGCGGGCGGCAAAAAGACACGCTTAATTGAGCCAACCCAGTTTTTTATTTTATTTAAAATGTTTTCGTGTGCTTCTGGTGAAAAAAAGATCAGGGTAGAAATGATCATGACGTATGGAAAAATACCAATTGGAAATAACATAGCGGTTAGAATATGAAATACGACTACTGCCAAATATGCCAGCCATCGGGTAGGGCGATAGAGCAAAAAGAAAACAAGAAATAAATCATAAAGCGCTCCACCCCAACTAAATAGAAAAGGCGTAATCTCATAACTCAACAAAGGACCAATGATCGGAATATGCGCCTGTGCTGGTAACCAAAGTTTTAGGGGCATGGCACGAAATAACCAATCAGGATTTAGTTTGGCAATTCCTGCAAAAACATAAACAAGTGCTAATTGAAACTTGATAAGATCGGTCGTCCAACGAGGAATCTCTAATCTTTTTATTTTAGGCAATCGAATTGCATCCAATGAGAAATCTCTATGAGCGGGAAGAAAAATTAAAATAAATCCAATCAGACTAACAAAATAATAATGATTAAGATAATTGGTTTTATCAATCAATTCGATATAGGTAAAACTGAGAAAAAATAGACAAGCACTTTGTCGATAAAACAAGCCGAGCATAATTCCCAATGCACTCAAAAAGACTGTTCCAAATAATAAATAAATTCCAGTAGAACCAGGAGGAACTAACCAATCAAAATAGGAGAAAAAATAAACGGGTTCAATATAAAGACTTTCGATCCAACCATGATAGTAAAACCGTAAAACACTCAGCGCCATCATCAACCCAAACAATATCCGGAAGTGAACCAGTGGTGCGGACGGAATAAGCTCAGATGGATGGTATTGCTTCATGCGTTAGTGTTCTATCAATCTCCGTCGTTGTCTTGGTTGGTAATAGAAATTCCCATGACAGAAGCCATATCAGACTTAAAAATAGCTATTAAATCTTGCATAGAACGAAAGACCTCAATTAACGCTTCGTTGTCAATTTCAATTTGTTGGGCAATAGAGGCATCTAGTAATTCTACCTTATCAATCAAGATCGTAAAATGATTGTCAATTTGATCCGCTAAAACTGGTTGATCAATCTTTCGTAGATATTCCAAAATACAAGGACCATCATTTCGGATAATACTTTTTCCATTAAAATAATCTTTGTATGCGTTTAGAGAAGATAGTAAAAGGCTAGTAGAATATTTTCCATAAAGCGCCTCAACTGCAAATGGTCTAGGAATTCCTGCACTTCGTAGCCCAGCCGGAATGGCTATCTTACCATCTCGAACGAATCGTTGAAAATGTAAATCGATGCCATTTACAATCAAACCCATCGCACTTCCCACATCTGTTCCGGTTGTATTCGTTCCTGTAAAATTATCTTTAAAAGAACCATTGTTCCAATCCGCTTCAACATTTTGCACCTGTTCAAAAATGGCAGTAGTTAGGGTAGAAATATAATCTAGACGTTCTTGGGTGAATTCACCAAGTGGTGTAATTCCGTCTTCATTGTTCAATAGATAATCTAAGGCTGGGAGACCTTCCGCATCTTGGTTTCCAAGGCTGCCTAACTGATAAGTTCCAGTGAGAATATTTGCTTCAATTTTATCAGGATCAGTAGGGTAGGTATTGATTCCAGCACGTAATCCATTGTTGACTATCGGTCCAAAATAAAATAAAGAAGTTTTTTGCCAACAGTACCAAAGAGCTTGGTGGGCAGTTTTTAGGTTGCTTAGATTTTCATCCGTAGCGTCTGCTGAAAACGTTGTAGCAGCTTGATTAAGTGCCACTGATTTTTCACTTAAGTCTTGATAAGCAGGTAGAATCAAGTTATTTGTAAGATGAATCGCGATCTCTTGTCGCAATTCTGCTAAATCAACTGTTTCTTCTAGATCAGGGCAGTCTTGAGGATTGGGACAGTCCGAAGAGTCTCCACAACCAATTAGAAAACAAACCAACAATGCGAACAAGGAATATCTCATATCTGATGGATTTTGGACTTATGATTGAAAAAGTTTAAAGTGCTTATGCTTATTTAGACTTTTTAAAAATAACGATGCAAATGTACCTTATGGACTTGGTTTTTGCAAGGATTTAGGATAGTTTTTTTTGTATTTGTATGGACGTATTGCAATGCGCACAAGCAAATAACAAAAACATGACTAAAGCTGATCTTTGACGTCTTCTAACTCTGTAAAGATGCTTACCAAAGTATTTTTGGCGCGATTGAGATCTGCCGCAGTAGCATTCCAAAAATTACCATTTGCCCCTAAATCCGTTTCTTTGATGGCCTCAATTTGGTCTAGAGTGATTCTTCGGTTTGGACTATAAGTAAGTGCATTTACAAAAGCCCAAGCTTCGCTTAAAGTGTGGAATGCTTCTCCAATTTGTCCATCATTTAAGTGTCCAAGGGTTTGGTTGATATAATGAATACTGGTGGCAGCTGCAACTAGTTCAAGCTTTTCGAATAAAATTCTGCGTTGTCTGTTCTTTCCATCTAAATCATTATTTACGATGGCTGTTCTACCGTTAAGGAAAGCATTCATGATATCGTCATTGCTATTGATAAATGGATCCACGATATTAGAATAATCGCTCCAGTAGCGTACTTCATTTTCACGAGCTTCTGGCCAGTTTGAAGAAAAATCCAATGGTGGATTAAAGTATCCAAAAGCTTCATCCCAGTGATGTTCTAGGTCTGTATAGTTCTTTCCTTCTCTTAATTCTGTATTTTCAACATCATCACCAGTACGATCATCCGAAAAGTAGGTATTGTAAATTTGATTATACATCACCGTTCCCATCAAGCCTTTTTCGATCAGCTGCGTAAACTCTCGGCCATTGGCATCCACCATGATGGTGTTTCCACTATTTTCTCTTTCGATAAAACCAGGTGTTCCATTAGCCGCATCCGCACCAGATTGGCTAACTGCCTCAGCACCCGCAAATAGGTTTTCCATAAAGTTATTATCAAGATCTGGGGCAAAGGTTTTGTTCTTTAATTGCTTAGTAGAAGTAAAATCAAAAAATCCGTTTCCATTATCTCCGGTGTTTGCGTAAGCATCATTTAAAGTAGCTGCAGAGATCGTAACTTCTTTTTTATCTCCTTGGCCAAGGTAAGTTTTCATCGCCTTCACCATATCTAGTCTTTCGTTCTGACCAGAAAATGAAACAGTAGTATTTCCACCTCTTTCAAAACCATAAGTATTAGGCGTAGAAGCTAGCAATGGATCAACGTTGATCATGGTGGTTGCAGACTTCTTCTGATTTACTTCATCTATTAATTCAAAATCAATGGTATAAGTATCAGACAGTTTAGCATCCGCTGGAATAGTATAGGTATAAGTGGTTTGGATCTCGTTATCACCAATAGTGATCGGTAATTCTTCCATATCACCCCCATCCACAGTAGCTGTTAAACTAGTCGCACCTGCTGTTGACTCACCCGTAATATTGATGGTTACGGTATTGCCTCGAATAGCAGCCACCGTTTCGCTAACGGTTAAATCGATCGAGTCATCGTTATTATCATCTTTACAGGCGCCAAGTGAAAGGACTAATGCGATGACCAAAAGGCCGTAAAAAGGTCGGAATTTTCTGAGGTAATTCATGTTGGGTGTTATTTTAGAATCTACTTATGCTTATTTAGACTGATTAAAAATAAGAACGCAAACATCGTTTTTGTTTTTGGATTTTGCAACTTTTAGAAGTTATTTTTTTGAAAAAAATTACCAATGCTCATCAAGGGTTGAAAAAGAATAGGAATAGTATAATTTATAATATCATTCAGCTGTAGGAACAGCTCTACAAGCAAAAATGAGATTTAAGAAATACTACGAATAGAAAGGTCGATTGTATGCTAAAGGTAGTGTTGTAGAAGACTGCGTATCTAAAGCTGGAGCTTTAAACTAACAACTTGGCTTTTGGTTGATGGCCTGACCGACAGGAAGAATTATTTCCCTTTGAAAAGGATTGGTCTTATTTATTTGCTTTTGCTTTTGAAGTTGAACCGGCTTTTTTTAATCAATTTGTTGATAGAAGAGGAGGCCGGAAACAAAAAAAAGGAGATACAAACCTAAGTTCGTATCTCCTTTAAATCCTTAGCGGATTTTATTTTAGAAGTTAAGGACGAGCAGTATTAGCGCTCTTCTTTACTTTCTTTTTACCTTTTGTCATCATGGCTTTTTGTACTGCTAAGTAAGCATTTACAACACCACCAGACTTACTAAGTGAGCTAAAAGGAACTAAAGCGTCACCATCCTTATGACCCGGTTTTTTCACCATTTGCTTAACAGGAGTAGTCGTAGACATCATAATGTCTTTTACCTGAGTAGCAGTTAAGCCAGGGAAGTAAGAACGAAGTACTGCTGCCACACCAGCAGTAACTGGAGCTGCCATAGAAGTACCACTTAGTGCCTGATAACCTTGGTCTGGAATCGTAGAGTTGATTTGGTAACCTGGTGCAAATAAATCAACATTTCCTTTTGCATAATTAGAGAAAGAAGCAACAGCATCTTCTCCCGGCTTCCAAGACAAAGCACCGATTTCTAACCAGTTCTTAGCCATTTTCTTTCGGAACCAACCCCGTTTTTTGTAGCGATCATTTGGGAAGTTATCTTCCTCATCTGTGTTTAGCGAGCTATTACCAGCAGCGTGTACAAGTAGTACATCTTTTTTAGCAGCATACTTAACTGCTTTATCTACTGCTTCTTTATCCCAGCTAAAACCTTTACCAAAACTCATGTTAATAACAGAGGCACCATTATCAACCGCATAGATGATGGCATTCGCTACATCTTTGTCCCGCTCATCACCATCTGGCACTGCACGTACCGACATGATTTTTACATTATTAGCGACCCCTTTGATACCTAGATCGTTATCTCGAGCAGCAGCAATGATACCAGCTACATGTGTACCGTGCATGGCATCTGGTCCTTGTACGTCAGCGTTACCATAGTTACGGTCGTAAGAGTTGCTATAATCATCTCCAACGACAGGTCGTGGATCGTATTCTGTATTATAATAATAGTTTAATTGACCACTGAAGTAATCAGAAGCACCAGCGATTTCTCCTTCGATTGCTGTGAAAGAAGCACCTTGCTTATCCATGATATCAATCAATCGAGGAAGCATATTTGCAACTTCTTCGTCCTCCGATTTGAAACCTTTTAGATCGTCAACAGAGATATTATCTTTATTGATACCAGCTTTGATTTTTTTGATAGCAGAAGCAAACATGATATAGCCCATTCCTTGTTGTTCTATTTTATCACGTTTGTCATTGATCTCTTTTTCAAGTTTTTTGTAACGATCGTATTCTTTTTTTTCTTTTTTAGAAAGGGTAGAAGCATCTTTACCTTTAAATTTCTTTTGGTAGTTAGCGACGAGTCGAGTAATTTCTAAGGTTTCGTGGTTGACGTTTTCTCCGTTTTTTCCACCAATAAAATTCCAACCATTGATATCATCGATATATCCATTTCTATCATCATCAATTCCATTATCAGGAATTTCATCTTCGTTAATCCACATAACAGACTTTAGGTCTTCGTGTCTAGGATCTACACCAGAATCAATAACTGCGACGATCACGGTTTGTGAAGCGCGGTCTTTGAGCAATTCCTTATACATTTTTTCGGTGCTTACACCAGCCACATTATCTTGGCTTTTATCCAAATTAAACCAGTTTTCGGGAGCAGCGTCCTGAGCAGTCACCAGTAGACCTGCTGACATAAAACCGGCAATAAATAGCGATTTGATTTTCATTATTATAAGTTAAGTTAGAAAAATTACAAATGGTAAAACCGTAAAATTAGTTAAAAATTTAAACGAATAGGGCCTTGACTTTCGTATTTTAAAGATCAAATGTCAAATTTGGTCCAATTTTTTGATAAAAAAGATAGTTTATATAGTATCAAAGTGGTGCTTTTGCGTTATATTATAAAAATAACGAATTTTGCACTCTTAAAACTGAGTTCAACAACCCCTTCTATAGACAAATTCATAATCCTCTAAGTTGCTTACATGAAAAATTTAATGATTTTCCTTATTGCTATGGTCCCATTTTTCCTTTCTGCTCAGCATTTTGAGGTAGGAGCCAATGTGGGTATTTCTTATTACGAAGGAGATTTAACCGTCTCAACCGTTGGCGGTCGACTTGATCAAGTCAATTTTGGTGGTGGTGGATTCGTTCGGTATAACATTAACAATTATATGGCTGCTCGAGCTTCCGTTAATTATGGAAGATTGTCAGGAGAAGATGGGACAGAAAGAGCCAATCGTAACTTGAACTTTACCACTAATGTATTAGAATTTGCCTTGACCGGTGAGTTTAACATTCTTGGATATCAACCATATAATTTAGAAAGGGTCTTTTCTCCCTTTGTTTTTGCGGGAGTTGCCATTTTTAAATTTAATCCAACTACGGTGTATGAGGGACAAACCGTTGATTTACAGCCTCTTGGAACCGAAGGGCAAGGGTTAACTGCTTTTCCGGACCGTGCACTTTATAATTTAACTCAATTTGCTGTTCCAGTTGGTTTAGGACTCAAATATGCCTTAAATGATGCTTGGAATGTAGGGCTTGAAGGTGGTCTTAGAATTACTTTTACCGATTATATTGATGACGTAAGTCTTACTTACCCTGGGCGAGAGCTACTACTGGAAAATGGGGGAGAAATAGTTGCGGATCTTTCTGATCGCTCCTTGGATGGTAGGTCAGC
>CALGJS010000107.1 GCA_937927835.1 uncultured Saprospiraceae bacterium
ATCAAGAATGGTAAATGGAAAGATGACCATAGTCCCATTGACCCAGACGGTCATTGTACCACTACACGAACACATTCTAAAGCCTATTTGAGACATTTAATTCAGAGTAAAGAAATTCTCGGTGGGCAAATAGCGAGTTTGCATAATCTGAGCTTCTATCTATGGTTGATGCAGGAGGCCCGAAAACATATCGTTGCAGGAGATTTTTCAACTTGGAAAACCAGTATGGTAGAACGAGTCCAACGACGATTGTAATTATTTATGAATGCTTTTGGCCGTTTGCTAGGGTGTTCAATTAACGAAAAGAACTTCTGCACTTTTTACGAAATACTGCGACCGCTCTGCGGTCGTAACCACGGATGCGAAACCTTGGCTAACATACTATGATCTCTGCGAGATCATAGCCTCGAGATAGAAGATGACCGCAGAGCGGTCAAATTATGTTAGCTAACGTTGTTAGCGTTAAACGAACGACCACAGAGTGGTCGCAGTATTTTCAAAAAATATACAAAAGAAAATTTTCACATTTATAGGCTAGGTTGAACAACCTAGCTAATAGTAAGAAGCAAATAGCAAAAAAATATGCTTAAAATTCTGGATAGATATATTATAAAAAAATTTCTATCTACCTTTTTCTTTTCAGTCCTTGTTTTTACCCTTATCTCTATTATTATAGATTTAAGTGCGAATACGGAAAAATTTATCGAAGGGAATGTTTCTGTAGGAGAAATTTTTGGAGACTATTACATCAATTGGGTGTTGTGGATTAATGGGCTATTGTTTCCTCTTTACGCGTTGATCACCGTAGTTTTCTTTACGGCACGCATGGCCTATAATTCTGAGATTATTTCTATTCTTAACGCAGGAATCTCTTTCCGTCGTTTGATGCGACCCTATCTGATCGGCAGTTTAATTTTATTTGGAATTCATCTCATAGGTAACCATTACATTATTCCATTGGGTAATCAAAAACATTATAGTTTCCAACATGAGTATATCTGGAAAAATAACGACAAAGGGAAAACAAAAGATGTTCACCTTTTTATCGGACCTAATACCAAAATTTATATCGATCATTTTAATAAAAAAACCAAAAAAGCAGCAGACTTTCGTATTGAAAAAATCGTCGATAATAAAATGGTCTATCTATTAAAAGCTCAATCAGCAGAATGGTTAGGGCCCCCAGATAAGTGGCGAGTTCGCAACTATACGGAGCGAACCTTTGATGGTGTCAAAGAAGGATTTGTAAATGGTGAAAAACTAACGATGGATACCACGTTTAATCTGACACCAGATGATTTTGTGCGCTACATTAATCATAAGGAAATGCTGACTACTCCAGACTTGAATAGCTTTATTCAAAAAGAAAAAGGGCGGGGCGTAGGTAACACAAAAGTCTACGAAGTAGAACTCCATCGACGAACTGCTGAGCCTTTTACTATTATCATTTTAACTTTAATTGGTTTTGCTGTATCATCTCGCAAAATACGAGGAGGCATGGGGTTTCAGCTAGCTATTGGGGTAGCAATTGGTGCTATTTTTATTTTCATCTCTAAATTTTCTACTACTTTCTCTACCAATGATGACCTTCCTGCAATCGTGGGCGTCTGGATTCCCAATATTATTTTTTCGATAATTGCCGCAGTCATGATCATAAAGTCGCGTGGATAGTGTTTAGCCTCAGAATTAGTTGTTTTTATTCAGATTTCGGGGTATAAGTGTCATAACGAAGACTATCTTTCATTTTTTATTGAAAATAGGAAAAGTTTAATAAGTTTACACTTTTAAGCAGTAAGTAATTGATTGTTAATGATTTATAAATATATTTTAAATTGAATTAGCCACTTTTTGTGATAGATTACCATCTGTAAAAGGCCTGACTTGTTTGATTTTGTTTAACTTATGTGTATCTTTGAGTTATCAAATGAAGAATAATTTTAAAACCTCTAAAATTAGTGCTATGACAGTTCATGAGTTCAATAATAAATTTAATAAGCTTGATAGCTTACTACATAATTTTGCGTACAATCTTACTAAAAACGGAGAGGATGCAAAGGACCTTTACCAAGAAACTGCTTTTAGAGCGTTGACCAATCGAGATAAATTCCGCATTGGTACCAACTTTAAAGCATGGAGCTTTACCATCATGAAAAATATTTTCATCAATAATTATCGTAAAAAAGCTCGTTCTAAAACCATTATCGATTCTACAGATAATATGTTCTATATCAATTCAGGCAGTAATGCGGTTGATAATGGAGCTGAATCTAATATTATGATGGAAGAACTTTCCAAAATGATTGGTGGCCTAGATGAAATTATCCGAATCCCCTTCTTGATGCATTACAAAGGATTTAAGTATCAAGAGATAGCAGATGAATTAGGATTACCATTAGGAACGGTAAAGAGCCGAATCTTTTTTGCCCGCAAAGAGCTAAAACAGTTAGTGCTGGGAAGATACGCCAATACAGAATTGGTAAAACTACATGCTAAGATTAGTTAATAAATAAAAGGCTAAAATGAATAGGAACGGTATGACCTCGGTTGTACCGTTTTTTTTTTGGCTATTTTTGGAAAATGAGGAATACTTTTACTAAAAAATTATTGACTTGGTTTGGGAAAAATCATCGTCCCATGCCGTGGAAGGGAGAAAAAAATCCTTATCTCATTTGGTTATCAGAAATTATTTTACAACAAACAAGAGTTGCCCAAGGCTTGCCTTATTTTGAAAAATTTAAAAAAGCTTATCCGACGATTACAGACTTGGCCAATGCTCCGGAAGATGAGATTTTTAAACTATGGGAAGGTTTAGGTTATTATTCTCGAGCTAGAAATTTACATTTTACGGCAAAAGATATTCGTGATAATTATGGCGGTGTTTTCCCAACAGCATACGAAGATATTTTAAAACTGAAAGGCGTAGGAACGTATACGGCAGCAGCGATTGCTTCCTTTGCTTACGATCTACCGTATGCAGTTTTGGATGGGAACGTCTATCGCGTTTTATCTCGTTACTTAGGAATTAAGGAACCAATAGACACCACGGCTGGAAAAAAAACGTTTACCAAATTGTCCCAAGAATTATTGGCTAAAAAACAACCAGCTGACTATAACCAAGCGATCATGGATTTTGGTGCTACGCAATGTGTACCTGCCAAGCCAAATTGTAAAATCTGTCCGTTGGCTAAAGCATGTATTGCCCGGAAAGAAGACATAGTCAGTCAGTTACCTATCAAGTCAAAAAAATTGAAAAAGCGCAGTCGTTTTTTCCACTATTTAATCATCAATTACGGAAATCAAGTTTGGACTAGAAAGCGGAGCGAGAAGGATATCTGGCAAGGACTCTACGAATTCCCACTTTTAGAAACGGATAAACTGCTCGATCGAAAAGGATTAGAAAGCACCACCGCTTATCAACAACTCATCCCTTTGGAAGCTGAGATTACCCGTGTTTCTGCTCCTTTTACGCAGCAACTTACGCATCAAAAAATCAACGCATTATTTTTTGAAATCACCTTAGAAAACCCAATGAATAATGCCCCAGAAGCATGGAAAAATATTTCCCGTGAGGATCTAAAAACCTACGCATTTCCGCGTATTATTGATTTGTATTTACAAGATAAATCGCTATATTTAAACTTTTAGGAGAATGGGAAAATAATATTCCAAACTTTTTAGAATAGACCTAATTTGTTTACCTACTTACCATTCTATTTTGAGTAAGTAATAAAATGCTAAAACATGATTAATAAAGTCATTATTGTTGGAAATTTAGGCAAAGATCCTGAAGTTCGACATTTTGAAGGAGGATCTTCTGTCGCTGCTTTTTCGGTAGCTACCAGCGAATCCTATGTGGATAAAAAAACAAATGAAAAAGTAACGAATACAGAATGGCATAATGTGGCACTATGGGGAGGCTTGGCTGGTGTAGCAGAAAAGTATTTAAAAAAAGGAAGCCAAGTATACATCGAAGGGAGTCTAAGAACTCGAAAGTGGCAAGATAAAGATGGGAATGATAGATATACGACGGAGATTGTCGGACGTACCATGAAAATGTTAGGCGCCAGAGGAGAAGGTGGTGGAAGTTACACGCCGACGCCGACCGCTGCCGACGCACCAGCAACCAATAACACGAACCAGGCGGTTAAAGAAGAACAGCCAGCTGGCGAAGATGGAGACGATTTGCCATTTTAATAGAATTCGTATTTTGCGCTTCTAAAGTCGTTTGTGCCTATGCATAAACGACTTTAGTTTTATTGACTAAGTAAAAAAACATTGGACGTAGAGTCGATTAATTTATCGTATCATCTTTTCCTTTGGATGTTTCCGGGAATAGCCATTTCCTGGGGAGCCCTTATTTTTGGTATTTTAATTATCGTCCTATTGTTGATTTGCTCTGCGCTGATTTCTAGTTCAGAGGTCGCTTTTTTTTCTTTAACGGCCAGTGATTTTCAAAAGTTAGAGCAAGAAAATAACAACCGTTCCTCTCAAGATATTTTATCGTTAAAAGACTTCCCTCGTCGATTATTAGCGACCATTCTTATTAGTAATAATTTTATCAATATTGGAATCGTTATCCTTTCGGATTATATCTTTCGGATGGCATTACCAGTTGCTAATTTCGTCGCTATGATGCGTAGTGTTCCGGATTACTGGTTGCTTTTTGGATTGACGAGAGAGCAGTTAGGGAAATATATTCACTTTGGGATTACCGTTATTGGGGTTACATTTCTATTGGTTTTATTTGGTGAGGTAGCGCCCAAAGTTTATGCGAAACTCAATAACATGAAAATAGCGAGGTTCATGTCTCGGCCCTTGATGTTTCTTTCAACAGTTTTTAAACCGTTGAGTAATCTATTGGTTTCTGGAACTTCTATTATTGAACGTAAACTTGCACATCGTGCAGGAACGAGCAGCACCAGCAAAAAAGACATTGATCAAGCCATTGAATTAACGGTAAAAGATGAGCAACAAGAAATCGATATCTTAAAAGGAATTGTGAAGTTCGGTGAAGTTTCCGTTAAGCAAATTATGTGTTCTCGAGTTGATGTTGTGACGGTTGATTTTAAAACGACTTTTGTCGATTTGATTAAACTGATCAAACAATCCGGGTATTCTCGAATACCAGTTATTGACGAAGACTTTGATAACGTTACAGGTGTTTTATATGTAAAAGATTTACTAAGGTTTTTGAATGAGGCAGATGATTTTGAGTGGCAAGGTTATATTCGGCCGGAAGTACACTATGTTCCAGAAGCTAAAAAAATTAGCGATTTGCTCAAAGAATTTCAAAGTAAGCGACAGCATATGGCCATTGTGGTGGATGAGTATGGAGGTAGCTCAGGAATTGCTACTTTGGAAGATATTATGGAAGAGGTGATAGGGGAAATTAAAGATGAATTTGATGATACGATTGAAGTGGAATTCAAAAAAATCGATGATACTAATTTTGTTTTCGAAGGGAAAACCTTACTTAATGATGTTTGTCGAGTAGTGGGTATTGATACAGGAATATTTGATGATGAAAAAGGAGATGCTGATTCTTTGGCTGGTTTATTATTAGAAATTATCGGGTTTATTCCAAAAAAAGGTCGCGTTGTTTATAGCGGAGAATATCGTTTAGAAGTAGTATCGGTTAATAAGCGTAGAATTGAACAAATCAAGATTACGCTACCAAAAAATAAGTAAAAATTATCGTGATGGATAGATTAAATAACCTATTTAAAGAGCAAAGCAATTTAATGCACAGTGTATTAAATTATCGAGTGTTACCTTTATTGATTTTATGTTTGTTAAGCGGTTGGGGTTGTGAGGATACTACTTTTTATACCCCGAAGCCTCGTGCTTTTCCAAGGGTGATTTATCCAGAGAGAACGTATGAGCAATTTGACGAATCCTATTGCGATTTTTCTTTTACCTATCCAGCTTATGCTTTGGTGCAGCAAGACACTTTATTTTTTGATGAGCAACCAGCGCACCCATGTTGGTTTGATTTGAATTATCCAGATTTTAATGCACGACTTTATTGTACCTACTATCCGATTGATAAAAATAATACTTTTGAAAGGCTAAGAGAAGATACGTATAAAATGGCGAATAAGCACATTGTAAAAGCCAATGCCATCGATGAAATACCTATTGAGAACAATGAAGAGATTGGTGGTTTTGTCTTTAGATATAAAGGTCCTACTGCTACGCCTCTTTCTTTTTTTCTGACAGACACGACGAATAATTATCTAAACGGTGCTTTATATTTTCAGTCTCGTCCTCGACCAGATTCTTTGGCTCCTGTATTAGCTTTTATTCAAGAAGATATTGAAAAAATGATTGCTTCTTTTAAATGGAAAAAATAGAAAAAATTTGATGCAGTTATTTAACAATCTCCTGTGTTAAATAACATAAAAAAGGCGGATCAAACCAAATGTTTGACCCGCTTCTTATTTTGAAACAAATAACTATCTTAATTAAAGGAAGACTAATTTTCCACAGCTTTTTCTGTCTTAGTCTTCTTTTTTGAAGCCTTTACTTCTGGAGTTTCCTCCGCTTCTTCTGGTTCTTCTATATAATCATCGCCAGCTAGAATTTTTGCCTTAATCTTAGCTTCAATTTCTAGGGCAATTTCTGGATTATCTTTTAAGAACAGCTTAGCTGATTCACGACCTTGTGCAATCTTGCTGCCCTGGTAACTATACCAAGCACCACTCTTTTCAATGATTTCTTGATCAACTCCTATATCAATGATCTCACCCGTTTTAGAAATACCTTCTCCATAAGTGATATCAAATAATGCGATTCTAAATGGTGGAGCTAATTTGTTCTTAACAACTTTCACTTTTACGTGATTACCAACAACGTTTCCTTCTTTGTCTTTAATCGCAGAACCAGACTTACGAATGTCCAAACGAACAGAAGCGTAAAACTTCAATGCATTACCACCGGTAGTTGTTTCAGGATTACCGAACATGACACCAATCTTTTCTCTTAACTGATTGATGAAAATACAACAACAACCAGTACGACCAATCGTACCTGTCAACTTACGCATCGCTTGCGACATTAGACGTGCTTGTAGTCCCATTTTAGAGTCACCCATTTCTCCTTCAATTTCACTTCGTGGTACTAAAGCAGCAACTGAATCGACGACGAGCATATCAATAGCGCCACTACGGATTAAGTTTTCCGCAATTTCTAGTGCCTGCTCACCATTATCTGGTTGAGAAATTAAAAGGTTTTCTGTATCAACGCCTAGTCCTTCTGCATAAAAACGGTCAAATGCGTGTTCTGCATCAATGAAGGCAGCAATTCCACCTTGTTTTTGACATTCTGCAATTGCATGAATGGCTAAGGTTGTTTTACCAGAAGATTCTGGTCCGTAAATTTCAACAACTCGTCCTTTAGGTAATCCGTTGATCCCTAATGCAAGGTCAAGACTCAAAGAACCAGTAGGAATCGTATCGATTTCAACTACTTGCTTGTCACCAAGTTTCATGACAATTCCTTTTCCGTAAGTTTTTTCTAGACGACTCATTGTCATCTCTAATGCTTTTTTCTTAGCGTCGTTTTCTTTAGACATTATAAGATATTTTTAGTGAAGTTGTTTAATAATTCCAAAAGCGGCCGAGATGGAGAATTTTATCAGCTCGTAGGCAATTTGGGAGTTTTTAAACAATTTCAATGTTAAGATGAAGTACAACAGAATTTAAGGTGGATTAAAATGTTGTACAGATTTTTAAATTTATTTCAACAAACAATGTTGTTTCTGAGGCAAATATAAACGAATTGTTTTTAAGTTCCAAGCTTTTTTCAACAAAATCATTATATTTTTTTCGTTTGTCCTATATTTAGTTAGATAATATACTTTATAAACTCAAATAAGTGATTATTGTTTCAATCGTAATCAAAAAATAAACAATAAGATGGTTTTTTTAATTTTTCAGACAAAAAGTCAGTCTTTTTTAATTTAAATTGACTTTTTGTCACATTAAGTTGATGTTTTCAGAAGATATGACGTAAAAATTGGAATGGTACAACAGTTGATAAAAGAAATAAGTGTAGCTGCGAATTATTGCAGAATTTTTTTAAAACAAAAATATATATCATGACTTATCTAGCAAAAGTAAACTCTCGAAGAAGAAACCCATTTTTTCCTGCGCACTTTGATGCTTTTTTAAATGAAGTAGTAAAGACCAACAACTTTGTCAAGCAAAAGCCTTTAGTTAATGTATCTGAGACAGATGAAGCCTTCATTTTGGAAGTAGCAGCGCCTGGCTTGAAAAAAGAAGATATTAATCTAAAGGTTGAGGATGAGACGTTAATTATTAGCGCAAAAAAGGAAGAGGTAAAAGAAAACTATACGCGCCGAGAATTTAATTTCAACAATTTTGAGCGTCGGTTTCAACTAAATGAAACTATTGACGCAGAAAACATCAAGGCGAAATTTGAAGATGGTATTTTAAATATTGTCTTGCCGAAAATAGTAGAAGAGGCAAAGGATACGAATCGTGAAATTGAGATTAACTAAGTGATTATCAAAAAAATGATTATTTAATAGTTGAGAATTAAAAAAGTCGGAAGCAATTATTGCTTCCGACTTTTCTTTTACAATAAAATAAGTGCGATACTTATTTTTGTTTTACTTTAATTTTCTTTCCAGCTTTCAATTCGTAAGGATCTGTAACATTATTAAGTACAAGAATGTCACTCATTGAAACACCATTAAATTTCTCTGCAATTTCGTGTAAGGTTTCATCTTTACCAATCAAATAATATAGGTAATTTTCTCGCAATGCAGATTTAGCAGGCAAATACTTTAATTGTGGAAGCACCCGTTTTTTTACATGAGCAGTCTGCTTTTGATTAAAAGAAGATGATCTTTTTGGTTTTACAATACTATTAGGTTGGTTAGAAATTACTTTACTGAGAGCAAGCGTTGCAACAGGAGCCAACTGCTTAAATGCTGGACTACTAACCATCTTTGGTGTATAGACGCGAAGTTCTCTACCAGGTTTTAGTGTGTAACCGGAACGTTGGTTCCAAGTTTTTAGATCCGCTGCAGTTACGCCATAATAGGCTGCAATATTTTCGTAAGTCTCACCTGCAAAGACGGTATGAACCGTCGTGTTTTTATTCTCGCTATAATCGATCATTGCGGGTGCCGGAATCGGTTTCACATTGATTCTTTTTACCTCAGAATCTGGACGACCCAAGTAACTTAGTAAGTTGCCCATATATTGCTGAGGTAAAACTAAGTTGCTTCCCTGTCGACTGGAAGGAATATATTTTTTCTTGTAAGAAGGATTAAGTTTTTCGATCAGGTGCATTGGAACACCAGTCGATCGCTCAATATCGTAGAAACTAATTTTCTTATAAATCTTAATTAATTCCGTCATCTGAAGATCAAGTTCTGGATAGACAGGAACGAGGTTATGCTCAGGGTAATAATTAACGACATAAGTTGCTGCGATAAAAGCAGGAACATAGTTTTGAGTTTCTTTTGGTAAATAACGTTTGATTCGCCAAAAGTTTTTACTACGTCCTCGTTTAATCGCACGATTAACTCTACCAGGACCACCATTATAAGCAGCAAGGGCTAGTTCCCAGTTGTTGTATCGCTTGTATTGTTTTTTCAAATACTTAGCAGCAGCCAAGGTAGATTTATGTGGATCTCTTCGTTC
The DNA here is from genome assembly GCA_937927835.1 of uncultured Saprospiraceae bacterium. GTDB lineage: Bacteria > Bacteroidota > Bacteroidia > Chitinophagales > Saprospiraceae > JALZUU01. The sequence continues at coordinate 9,675 of CALGJS010000107.1, forward strand.
ATCTACTGTACTATTGATCTTTAGACCATTCTCCTTTCCAGTTGGAGGCATAAACTGCCAAAGACCAACTGCTCCACTTCGAGAAACTGCTTTAGGATTTAAAGCAGACTCAACAATAGAGAGATATTTCAAGTCAACGGGTAAATTGTTTTCGGAAAGATATTTTTCAAACATCGGGAAGTAGATACTAATCCGACCGAGCATTGCTTCGGTATGCTGTCTTTTTTTGACAGTATAAGTTTTAATGTAGCTTTTCACCGCAGGTGTAAAACGAGGAGGTGCTACAGCGCTTGTCATCCGATTAAGTCGATCTCGAATTTCGCTATCTGTAAAGGTAGGAATGAGGTTATCGTAACTATAGGATGGTTGGATAGAGGTCTGACCTTTTAAAAAGTTATTATTTAATATTAAAATAATAACCAAGAACAGACTGTAGGAGTAATGTTTCATAAGTAAATAGAAATATTTGAAGTCTTTACTCTGAATAAATTAACAGAGTAGATAACCGACTACAATAATACAGTTATGAATCTAGAAAACGAAGACAAAAGGGATCAACAATTCATTGATCTCTTTATTTAACGTTTTATTAGAGAATTATGAAGTTCTGAACAACTTCTGTACCTATTCTACGAAAAAAAGCGGTACATGTTGGGATTATTATCAAATATCGTCTAAATGTGAATAAGTTAAGCCTATTATTTTGAGTGAATTATAATCCTTCTTGCCAATTTTCTTTGACGCCAATAATAGGAAGAACTAGATAATATCCACTGTGGTTAGGTGGAATAATCTCTTTACGGTAAGATGGGTTCAGTTGGATAATGGTACTTTTATCTAAGCCAGTTAGCTTTGCAATTTTAGCAAAAGAAAAACGGGTATGAATTTTTTGTACCTGTGTCATTTGTAAAGTATAATCAGGGTATCTAGGACGTAGGTTGTAGAATTGATAGTTTTTCATAGCGTAGTTAATGGCAATGAATCGATCTAGATAGTGTTGGGTTTCTTTTGGCAAAGAAGAGCGAATATCCCAAAAAGATTTACCATTCGTTCTACGCAATTCTCTATCAACTCGACCAGGACCACAGTTATAGGCAGCAATGGCTAATCCCCAGTCTTGATAACGTGCATGTAGTTCTTGTAGATATTTTAGCGCAGCGTCGGTAGAACGATAAATATCTTTACGCTCATCAACGTAATCATCAATAACGAGTCCCATTTGACGAGCAGTAGGTGCCATAAATTGCCAAAGACCAACTGCACCAGATGGAGAGATTGCATTAGGATTAAGATGAGATTCGATTACCGAAAGATATTTTAATTCATTCGGTAAATTATGTGCCGCTAAATATTCTTCAAAAATTGGAAAGTAAATAGTAGAATTACCAATGATGCGTTGCGTACTGGATTTTCCACGAACTAAATAACTATTAATGTACTTCTTTACGTTTTTGTTAACGCGTACTTCAAACATATCATGGATCCCTTCAGGCAGATTTTCTTTGATTTCTTTTTTCGATCTAAAAAAAGAGTTTTCTTTTGCTGATACTAATTCTGTAGAACAGAAAAAACTAGCAAAAACTATAGAGATGGTTAAAATTGATTTTGATTTCATGGGAATAAGATTTAGTCAAAAAAAAACTAGCAATCGCCAATAATTTTATGAATGAAAGTAAGTTTTTCTTTAACAGTTTCTTATAATTGATTTTCTACAAGAAAATCAAACAGCCACGCAAAGTACGAATTTTGTATTGAATATTGGAAGTTAGAAGAGACCGCAATTATGGTAGACTAAATATGATGCAAAATTAAGGGGTGTTTAGAAAAGGGACAATACCCAAAAGGGGTATTTATAATAATGGAAAATTGTTAAATGTGTAAGTATTTAATAGTCAATACTTTGTGCGAAATTAAGTAAGGCGTGCTCTGTGTACCGAGCAGACATAATCTGTATTCCAAAGGGCATATTTTCTTGGTTTTTACCCAAAGGAATAGCAATTGCTGGAATCCCTGTCATATTTGCCTGAACGGTGTAAATATCTGCTAAATAAGTAGCTATGGGATCAGCTGATTTCTCACCAATTTTCCAGGCAACTGTTGGGGTAACCGGCATGATAATATGGTCAAATGATTGGAAAATTTCTTTCGTTTGTTCGGTAATCAACCGACGAACCTTTTGAGCTTTTTGATAATAGGCATCATAATAACCAGAGCTAAGCACAAAAGTTCCCAATAATATTCGGCGCTTAACTTCTGTCCCAAAACCCTCTGTTCTCGATTTTCTATAGCTGTCTTGAAGGTCCTTAACTTCAGAAGTTCGGTACCCAAAACGGACACCATCATAACGAGATAAATTAGTGGAAGCTTCGGCAGTTGTTAGTACATAATAGGCTGGAATTAAGTAATCCAAGAGATCAAAATCCAAACTTACCACCTCATGACCATCTTTTTTTAATTTTTCTATAAATTCTAGGCTTGAACTACGAATTTCAGGGTCAATAGAAGGATGATTCAGAGTAGATTCGAAGTAAGCAATCTTTTTTGGAGTAGCTTCACTATCTAAATCGCTATATTTTTCCACGGCCATCGGCGAAGCAGTACTGTCATAATCATCTGGTCCAGCCATTATCTCCAATAAAAGCGCAGCATCAGCAACGGTATGTGTGATGGTCCCAATTTGATCAAAGGAAGAAGCGTAAGCCAATAATCCATACCGAGAAATTCGTCCATAAGTAGGTTTCATACCCACTAAACCACAAAATGCAGCTGGTTGCCTTACTGACCCGCCCGTATCACTTCCTAGGGAGGCAGTACAAGTATTTGTCTGTACAGCAACGGCAGAAGCACCTGAAGAGCCACCAGGTACTCGATTGTCTCCTAAGGCATTGATGGTAGGACCGTAAGCAGAATTTTCGTTACCCGACCCCATCGCAAATTCATCACAATTAACTCGCCCAATAACAATCACGTCTTCCTCTAATAATCGTTGCAGAGCCGTTGCTGTATAGAGTGATTCAAAGCCAGCTAAAATTTTAGAACCACCAGTAACTTGATGTCCTTTATAACAAATGACATCTTTGATGGAAATTACCATTCCATAAAGCCTTCCCATAGAAGCGGGATTTTTTAAAAACTGTTCGTCAAGTATTTTTGCACGCTCTATAGCCTCATCTGCAAATACCTCCAGATAAGTATTTAGCTGTTTGGTGGAGTCGATGGCTTTGAGGTACTCTGATACCAATTGAGTAACGGTAAGCTTACCAGAAACTATTTGTGATTGGATAGAAACAAAATCATTATTTTCCATAAAGTCGTGGTATCGAAAGAAAGATTATTTTAATTTTTCTAAGAGCTCGGGCAGCGTATATTTTTCTTGATCTCCGGTAGTCATATTTTTAAAAACTAGTTTACCAGAATTCATTTCTTCGCTACCAATTACCACTACAAAAGGTACTGCTCTTGCATTGGCGTATTTCATTTGTTTATTCATTTTGGTTGGCTGTGGATATAGCTCCGCAGAAATTCCAGCTGCCCGCAATTCATTTAAAACCGAGAAAGCATATCGGTGTGATGCTTTGTCGAAGGCAACCAACAAACATTTTAACTGAACGTCAATATTGTCAGGAAATAAATTGAGTTCTTCCATGACATCAAAAATCCGCGCGGCTCCAAAAGAAACACCAACTCCGGAAACTCCTTTAAGGCCAAAATTTCCAGTCAGATCATCATAACGACCACCACCGCCGATACTACCCATAACAGCGTCATTGGCTTTGACTTCAAAAATACAACCAGTATAATAACTCAATCCACGGGCAAGCGTAATGTCAAATTCTATTTTATTTTTAGCAGGTTTAGTATCAAAATATTCGTGGAACTCTTCTAGTTCTTGTACTCCTTTTAATCCCGTTTCACTATCTTTAAATAATTCTTTTAAAGGTGCTAAACTAGTAACCTTTAGCATCTTTTGAATTTTTTCAATAGCAGATTCATCCATACCTCGTTTAGCCAATTCTTTGGTAACGCCGTCTATTCCAATTTTATCGAGTTTGTCGATCGCAGTAGTCATAGCAATAAAATTATCAGCAACTCCCGCAGCTTCTGCCATTCCAAATAATACTTTACGGTTGTTGATTTTTATCGTAACATTGACTCCTAAGTCCGCAAAAACTTCATCGTAAATCTGAGCTAATTCAGCTTCCAACATTAATGAATCAGAACCAACGACATCTGCATCACACTGATAAAATTCTTGATAGCGACCTTTTTGTGGACGATCTGCCCGCCAGACTGGTTGAATTTGGTAGCGCTTAAAAGGAAAGCTAATATCATTTTGATTCATCACCACGTACCGTGCAAAAGGAACCGTTAGATCATATCGCATACCACGTTTGGAAACGCTTTGTGTAAACTTGGCAGAATTTTTTTCCGCGAAAGCGGTCTCATCCGACTTGTTTAAATACTCCCCATTATTAAGCACTTTGAAAAGTAATTTATCACCTTCATCACCGTATTTACCCGTAAGCGTAGAAAGATTTTCCATCGCGGGTGTTTCAATCGGTTGGTAACCGTACTTGACAAAAACACGACGAATGGTATCGAAAATATAATTACGTTTGATTACCTGCGAAGGAGAAAAGTCGCGGGTACCTTTTGGAATAGATGGTTTCATAACCGGAGGATAAATTATTTTTTGATAAGAAAAAATACAGAAGCTTGTAAATATTAAAACCCAAAGAAGAGGTTAATAATTCCCAAACATAACTATTGTTTTAAAATCTTTAGCCCAAATTTTTCTAAATCAGACTAAAGATTTTTTCAAAATAAATATAGATTAAAGAGCTGATGTAAATTGCTTTAAGAAGCGAACATCATTTTCGAATAATAATCGAATATCATTGATTCGATAGCGAAGCATTGCTTGTCGTTCTATACCCATTCCGAAGGCGAAGCCAGTATATTTTTGGGAATCGATGCCACAGTTTTCTAATACTTTTGGATCAACCATTCCACAACCTAAAACTTCTACCCAGCCAGTATATTTACAAACATTACAACCTTTGGAATCACAAATAAAACAAGATACATCCATTTCGGCACTAGGCTCTGTGAATGGAAAATAAGAAGGTCGTAATCTGATTTTTGTATTAGGTCCGTACATCTCTTGTGCGAAGTACAATAAGGTTTGTTTAAGATCTGCAAAGGATACATTTTCGTCAACGTATAATCCTTCTACTTGATGAAATTGACAATGCGCTCTTGCTGAGATCGTCTCATTTCTATAAACTCGACCCGGAGCGATGATGCGAATCGGTGGCTTCTTGTTGGTCATGACTCGTGCCTGTACGGACGAGGTATGGGTACGCAATAACATAGACGTACTATCCTTGAGGTAGAACGTATCTTGCATATCTCTGGCAGGGTGATCTTCAGGCGTGTTCATGGCGCTGAAGTTATGCCAGTCATCTTCAATTTCACGATCTTCAGCAACGGTAAAACCGATGCGAGCAAAGATATCGATAATACGATCCATCGTAATGGAAATTGGATGACGAGAACCTAAGGCAATCGGTTCGCCGGAAGCGGTTAGATCAAGTTTTTGTCCTTCAGAAGCTGCAGCGGCACTGCTTTGTGCCGCTTGTAAGGAGGCTAATTTTGCTTCAGCAGTTTGCTTAGTTTGATTAACGAGCTGGCCGTATTCCTTTTTTTGTTCATTAGGAATATTGCGAATCTCGCCCATTAAAGGCTTGAGAATATTTTTTGATCCTAGATACTTGATCCGGAATTGCTCAATTTCTTCTGCGGTGCCTGGATTGGCTGCCTGAATTTCTGCTAAAATGTCTTTTACTTTGTCGAACATGCCACTAGTTTTGTTTGAAGTCAACAAAGGTAAGATATTGTGGGGAATTATGCTATTTGGAGAAGGAAGGATGGTAGAAGGACTAGTAATCCTTTTTTTATCTGAAGCTATTGAATCGTTAGGATTTCTTCAAATAGAAGGCCCGCCCCATAATTATGCCCTAAATATTTCAATTAAAATAATATTTTCATTAGATTTACGGAGATGCAATCTTGCAAAGTTTTACCAAAATCATGAAAAAGCAAAAAACTGAAAAGAGATTAATTGAACTGAAAAACCTTAATTTGAATTTGCTTGATGTAGATGCTCAAAGACAAATTAAAGGAGGAGATGATAGTGATGTCCAATGCCCTTTTTGTCAACGACATGTTAACTAATGGCTAAATATCAAAACTGATTATTAATAAAAAGTGCGCTGACAACTATGTCAGCGCACTTTTTATTTTTACTATTTTGTTTCTTAAACAAATTCCTTTGTTGTATAATCTGGCTCCTTAGTTGGAGGTCGCATACTTCCATCATCTTTTTTCATTCCTTGTTTGGCAAAAAATCCAGCTAAGACGCCAAAAAGAAATCCTCCAATATGAGCCCACCATGCTGTTCCTCCACTAGATGCCGCTTCTGGTCCCAGGGAAGAAAATCCACTATATAATTGTTGTGCTATCCAAAAGCCTAAAAACCACATAGCAGAAATATAAATAGATCGGAAAAAATAAATCACGAATAGTTTTACTCTGGATTTTGGAAACATCACTAAATATGCTCCCAATACTGCCGCGATGGCTCCACTGGCACCTACGGTAGGAATCGATCCTGGACAAGCCTGGTCTCCTTGCATACAAGGCGGTGTACCACACATGTTACAACAACTAGATAAATCGAATCCAGTTCCATTACTAAGCGAAATATGTAATGCTGAAGCAACAAGACCTCCCATTAAATAAAAAACTAAAAAGGGAAAACTACCTACTGTTGCCTCAATATTATCCGCAAAAATCCACAAAAACAGCATATTACCTACAATATGCATAATGCTTCCGTGCATAAACATACTAGTAAAGAGTGTAAAAATATTATTGCCGTTGAGAATATCATTTGGAACAGATCCAAATTCACAAATCAGCAAATTTGGACTCATCATTTGAATTATGAACGCAATTATATTCAAACCTATAAAACCATAGCTTACATAAGGGAAATATCCACCTTTGACTTGATCATCACCAATTGGAAAAACCATAAGATATCGAAATTGAAATTTTTAAATACTAGTGTTTAGAAGGGCAAAGTATAAACAAAGGTAGATAAAATTTATTATTTCAAATTTCTTACGAACAAATGTAAATGAAAAAATTAGTCGATCCACCACCTTTTATGAAAGACAAACGATGAAAGACCAACTAATTAGTTTTTAAGTTTTTCCAAAAAAATTATTGCTCTACTACCAGAGAAAAGCTATAATCTTCTTGAGCAATTTCATTAGCGTTTTGAGGATAAGGATTGACGGTTACTAATCGGATAGTATATCCAGCTACTTCTGTTTCAGCATCTTGTGGCTTATCAGCATCCAGTGTTACCTGA
>CALGJS010000108.1 GCA_937927835.1 uncultured Saprospiraceae bacterium
GCGCTGGCTGCTTACGTTTTACCGTCGGTACTCCTGCTGAAAACAAGCGACTAATCACCGTATTAAAAAATTTCAAAACTGATTTTAACGCATGAAAAAAATATTATTTATCGACCGCGACGGTACCTTAGTAATTGAACCACCGATAGATTATCAACTCGACTCTTTAGAAAAACTAGTGTTTTATCCAGGTGTATTTCAGTACCTTTCTCGTATCGTAAAAGAACTCGACTACGAACTGGTGATGGTAACCAATCAAGATGGACTTGGTACAGATAGTTTTCCAGAAGATACTTTTTGGCCTGCCCATAACAAAATGGTGCAGGCATTCACAAATGAAGGTATTGATTTTACAGCAGTGCATATTGACCGGAGTTTTCCCGCAGATATGGCTCCTACTCGAAAACCACGTACGGGTTTATTAACTCAATATATGGAAGGCGATTACGATCTTGCTAATTCTTTTGTTTTGGGAGACCGATTAACCGACATGGAACTTGCTAAAAACTTAGGTGCAAAAGGAATTTTTATTTCACAGAATAATGGACTGGGAGAAGACGAACTTTCTACAAAAAATCAAGCATTAGAAAAAACAATTAGTCTGACTACTGACAGATGGGAAGCCATTTATCATTTTCTAAAACTCCCTGCTCGTACCGCAACGATTCAAAGAACCACTAAAGAAACTGATATTCAAATTGAACTAAATTTGGATGGAAACGGTCAGGCAAAAAATGAAACTGGACTCGGTTTTTTTGATCATATGCTCGATCAATTAGCACGACATTCTGGTTGCGACTTATCCGTAAAAGTAAAAGGTGATTTACATATTGACGAACATCACACCATAGAAGATACTGCACTCGCGCTTGGTAGTGCATTCCGTCAAGCATTGGGTGACAAAATGGGAATTGAACGCTATGGTTTTTGCTTACCAATGGATGATTGCCTGGCGCAAGTTGCACTGGACTTTGGCGGTCGTCCGTGGCTGATGTGGGAAGCTGATTTTAAAAGAGAAAAGATAGGAGATATGCCGACAGAAATGTTCTATCACTTTTTCAAATCCTTCTCAGATACGGCACTGGTCAATTTAAATATAAAAGCAGAAGGGAAAAACGAGCACCATAAAATTGAAGCAATCTTTAAAGCTTTCGCCAAATCTATCAAAATTGCAATAAAGCGAGATTCTCAAAATATGCGATTACCTTCCACTAAAGGTATTTTATAAAAAACAACTTATTCAAAAACATGAAAATTGCAATAATTGACTATAATGCCGGAAATGTACAATCGGTGCTTTTTGCGCTGGAACGAATTGGCATCTCCGCAAACCTAACAAGCAACACAGAAGAAATAAAATCGGCTAACAAGGTAATCTTTCCAGGAGTCGGAGAAGCAAAAAACACGATGGCATATTTGCGCAAAACAGGATTAGCAGATACCATTCGCAGCTTAATGCAACCTACTCTTGGCATCTGTCTAGGGATGCAATTACTCTGTCAGCATTCCGAAGAAGGAGATACGGATTGTTTGAATGTTATTCCTTTGAAAGTTAAAAAATTTATTGCAACAACAGCTAGTCAGAAAATTCCTCATATAGGTTGGAACAGATTTTTCTTTGAGCCTGACGCCAATCTATTTACAAAAAATACCACGGGAGACTACGCTTATTTTGTCCATAGTTATTATGTTGAAACGGGAAAATACACCACTGCGACTTGTGATTATATTTTACCATTTAGTGCAGCCTTACAAAAAGATAATTTTTATGCCACGCAATTTCATCCAGAAAAATCAGGAGAGATTGGGGAGCTTATTTTAAAAGAATTTATAAACCTATAATATGCTTATTATTCCAGCGATTGATATTATTGATGGCAAATGTGTTCGACTTACACAAGGTGATTACGATCAAAAAAAGGTGTATAACGAACATCCGATTGAAGTAGCAAAAACCTTCGAAGGAGCAGGTATTACTCATCTGCACCTCGTCGATTTGGATGGCGCCAGAGCGAGTCATATTGTCAACTATAAAGTACTGGAAAAAATTGCAACCAAAACTTCCTTATCTATTGATTTTGGAGGTGGACTCAAGTCTGATCAGGACGTACACATTGCTTTTGAAAGTGGTGCCAACCAAATTACTGGTGGTACCGTTGCCGTGAAAAATTCAGAAATTTTTACGAGATGGATCAAGCAGTATAGCGGCGAAAAAATCATCCTTGGTGCCGATGTAAAAGACCGTAAAATTGCGATACAAGGCTGGGAAGAGACCAGTGAATTAGACTTATTTGACTTCGTGTCAGATTATCAAAAAAAGGGAATTCAAAGTATCATTTGTACGGACATTGCCAAAGATGGTATGCTGGAAGGAGCGGCGACTAATCTTTATAAAGAATTAATTGATCGTTTTCCGGATTTAAAAATCATTGGCAGTGGCGGAGTCTCAAACATAGCAGATTTAGAAAGATTAGCAGAGATTGGTTGCTATGGCGCAATCGTCGGAAAAGCTATTTATGAAGGGAAGATTAGATTGGAGGATGTGCGGATTTTTTGAATCAAAAACAATATATTCGATTTTATCAACACGTAAGAAGAGACCATACCTTATTCGGTAGGCAGGCATTATTCATTTTTAATTTTT
>CALGJS010000109.1 GCA_937927835.1 uncultured Saprospiraceae bacterium
GTCGTACCTTCCTTGTATGCTTTCTTGGCAATTGTTGCTGCCTTATCGTATCCGATTTTTGTATTTAAGGCAGTTACGAGCATCAGAGAATTTTGTAATTTTTCTTCGATGACTTCGTAGTTAGGCTCAATTCCTTGTGCACAGTTTTTATCAAAGCTACGACAAGCATCTCCGATTAAGCGTGCGCTAAATAAGAAATTAAAAATCATCATCGGCTTAAAAACATTTAGCTCAAAATGACCCGTTGCGCCACCGATATTAATAGCGACATCATTACCTAGTACTTGTGCACAAGCCATCGTCAATGCTTCGGACTGTGTTGGATTTACTTTTCCAGGCATGATAGAAGAACCAGGTTCGTTGGCTGGAATAATCAATTCTCCAATTCCACAACGAGGACCAGAAGCCAACATTCGGATATCGTTACCAATTTTATTTAAGGCAACTGCTGCGGTTTTTAAAGCGCCGTGTGCTTCTACGATCGCATCGTGCGCAGCTAAGGCTGCAAACTTATTTTTTGCGGTAATAAAAGGCAATTTGGTCAATTTTGCGATATGCTTCGCTACCAATTTGTCGTATCCTTTTGGCGTATTTAAGCCAGTACCTACGGCAGTACCACCGAGCGCTAATTCCGACAAATGCTTCAACGTATTTTTGATGGCGGCCATGGCGTGATCCAATTGGGCTACGTAGCCAGAAAGTTCTTGTCCGACGGTTACTGGAGTTGCATCCATAAAATGTGTACGGCCAATTTTTACTACGTTTTTATAAGCCTTTGCTTTTTTGTTAAGCGTATCACGAAGCGCTTTCATCCCTGGAAGGGTATTCTCTATAATCATCTTGTAGGCAGCAATGTGCATCGCCGTAGGAAAAGTATCATTGGAAGATTGAGACTTGTTTACATCATCATTAGGATGTAGATACTTTTTCTCGTCGGTTAGCTTTCCACCTTTTACCACATGGCCACGGTTGGCGACTACTTCGTTGACATTCATGTTAGATTGTGTGCCTGAACCAGTTTGCCAAACGACGAGAGGAAATTGATCGTCTAATTTTCCAGCGGTAATTTCGTCACAAATTTTTCCGATTAAGGCTGCTTTACTTTTAGGTAGGGCACCGAGTTCTGAATTTGTTTTAGCGGCTGCTTTTTTTAGAATAGCGAAAGCACGAATCACTTCGATCGGCATTTTTTGACCACCGATTTTAAAGTTTTCTACTGATCGCTGAGTTTGTGCGCCCCAGTATTTATCTGCGGGAACTTTTACGTAACCGATGCTGTCTTTTTCTTTTCTGAATTTCATGTGATAATTAAGTTATTTGATCAATAATTTTTTATTTTATTTTATTTTTTTGTAACAAAATTAACTAGTTTTTTGATACAAAGTCTGAGCAAGAATGAGAGACTAGTTAATTGCTATCCATCGCGTTAAAGAGAAGCTAATAGCCAATAGTTAACTGCGAATAGCTTTAAATATAATTCGCAGAATTATATTTAAACAATTTCGGCAAAGATACTGTTTTTGTTTGTAAGCAGATAATCTTATATTTGCACCTATTACTTTGAGTATCTTTTAATTACAGAGAGAAAAATATTTTATAACATAGTATTTTCATTATTTAAAGTTAATGTGAAAATATTACTTAAATTCATTGAATAATGGCTTTTAAACTTCCAGATTTACCTTATGGGTACGATGCATTACAACCGCATATTGACAAGCGTACCATGAAGATTCACCATACCAAGCATCATGCTGGTTACACTAATAAGTTAAATGCAGCGATCGAAGGAACGGATCTTGCAAAAAAATCCATTGAGGATATTTTAAAGAAAGCTTCTAAGCATGGAGATGCTGTGCGTAATAACGCTGGTGGATTTTACAATCATTCTCTATTTTGGAGAACGATGGGACCTAATGAAGGTGCAGAACCTAAGGGTAAATTAGCCAAAGCAATCAAAGATTCTTTTGGTTCTTTTGAGAAATTTAAAGAGAAATTTTCTGCTGCTGCGAAAACACGATTCGGCTCTGGTTGGGCTTGGTTATGTGTAGGACGTGGTGGTAAATTATTTGTTACCTCTACTCCTAATCAGGACAATCCGTTGATGGATTGTGCTCCTAAAAAAGGAACACCAATCTTGGGATTAGATGTTTGGGAACATGCTTACTATTTAAAATACCAAAACAAACGTCCAGACTACGTAGAAGCATTCTTCAGCGTAGCAAACTGGTCTGTTGTATCTAGAGAGTATACCAAAGCATTGAAAAAATAGACGGTTTTATCGTTTATTTTTGAAGATTTTTTAAAAATCTTTTACACCCATAAAGCCTCGTGTTTTATGGGTGTTTTTTACAAAAATCACTTTTTTAGCATCTATAATAAACAATGGTACGGTAATTTTTAATTAGGAGATGAGTGCAATATAAATTTGGCTAGTTAGCCTGTTTGCTGGTTAGCTAGTGTCGGCTGACATAGAGTATTAGACAAAAAAGGACACAAAGTTGTGGACACTTTTTTACCTTAGTTCTTTGAAATATTGAAAAATCAGATTCATATGCCTTCACCAGTATCAATGGCGAAGCGACAAAGTATTGTTGCT
>CALGJS010000110.1 GCA_937927835.1 uncultured Saprospiraceae bacterium
GGATGAGACAATAATTCAGCACGAGGGGTTGGTTCTTTTTCAAAAACATCCAAGCCAGCCGCAGCTACTTTGCCACTCTCTAAAGCTGCTAATAACGCATCCTCATCGACGGTACCGCCACGAGCGCAGTTGATTAAAACAACACCGTCTTTCATTTTTGCAAACTCATCGGTGGATAAAACATATTTTCCTAAATTTGGAATATGCAGCGAAATAAAATCACTTTGTGCCAACATATCATCCATCGGCACCGTATCCAGATTTACCGCCAAGCCACCACGACCACCAAATAAATCAATCTCAATCGTCGCTTCTTTTCTACCCGGATCAACTGGCAGTACATTCATGCCCAGCGCGAGTGCAATCTTTGCCGTCTCTTGACCAATATTTCCAAAACCAATAATTCCAAGAGTACGACCTCTCAGTTCCATCCCTTTTGAATATTGCTTTTTTAAACTTTTAAATTCTGTGTTTCCACCAGTTGGCATATTTCGATTTGCGTCATGTAAAAATCTAGATAAAGTAAACATATGCGCAAAAGCCAATTCTGCCACGGCTGCGGAAGAAGCGGCTGGCGTATTGATCACCGTAATATCTTTACTCTTGGCATGTGCAACATCGATATTGTCTAGACCAACACCTCCACGTGCAATCACTTTTAGATTAGGACAGTTATCAATTAAGTCCGTCCGTACTTTGGTAGCACTACGTACCACAATAGCGTCGTAAGCTGGTAACTTTTCCATTAGATCTTCCTGCGCAATTTTGTCTGTGTGTACTTCAAAACCAGCTGCTTCCAGTTTCGCTTTTCCATCGGGATGAATACCGTCATTAATAAGAATCTTTTTCATACTAAAAAATTTTAATTTTTTTAAAATTCCTTTCTCACCAGGAAGAAAGAAAGTTGAAGAACAGGAAATTATTTGGTTAGTCTTAAAGATGTCTCCTGAATTGTGTCTGAGGCCATGGCTTCCATTAAGGGCTTTATACGGGCGGCCAGAGAACAGACTGATTTAAGACAAATTCTGAATGAAGACACAAAGAAACCCCTTTTTTACGAATCTATCACTTGACAGCAGTCACTTTTTTGTAATTATCAGCCATAGCAGGATACTCAACGAACATAGCACACTAATCCCCAAAGACCAATAATATCCCTTAGGTGAAAACTCAAAGCGTACTTCCTGTGTTCCCGCTGCCAAATCTACCGCCAATATGGGGGCGTCAATGGTCGCTAATTCCGTAGGTTGGCCGTCTATCGTCACTTCCCAACCGGGATAATTTATTTGTAAAAATCGGAGCTGTCGTGCTTGCGTTCCACTGCTTTGAACGACCAATTCGTTGGGGGTGAAATGACGAAGCTTAACTGGGCTTTCTGGTTTCGTATAGAATGGTGGATGGTCAATATATTCTTTAAATTTTTCGGTCGAATGAAATTTTGCATACGCCCTTAATTGTAAATTATTATAACCGTTTTTTGCAACGTCTTTCCGAAACATCGAGTGATTATTAAAGATAGGGTAGTATCGATTGTCTCCTAGGTGACCTGTATTAAAAACGGAAGGGGTGACGGATAAAAAATCCTCGGGTAAAAGATCTAGTTTTTTTTGTAATTCTTTAGTTGGTGCTTCGCAAATGATGGTGGAAAAACTATTGAATTGTATGGCAGTAAAAATGTCGAGTACAAAAAACAGGTAAATAAATTTGATGGATTTTTTTTTGATTAGAAAAAGGAAAACGAGTAAGAATCCTATTTGCACGGGAAGTTGCAGGAGCAAACGTACTGCTGTCGGACTATCCATCGCAAACTGATGAAAAGCGGCTGCGCTGAATGCCTCCGGCCATTGGAAGCTTACCTGACTAAGCGTATAAATAAAAAGAATAACCGAAATAATAGTCGCGGCAATTGCCGCCCATCGTATTTGTCTCGAAAAATTGATTGCTTTTTCTTTGCGTAACGAGGATGTTTCCTCAAGTGTGTCTGCCCGTGTGGCTTCCTTTAGGACTGAGGTGCGGGCGGCTAAAGAGACACACTTATTTGAGTAATCTTTGCGTAATCTTTCCAACCCCATTCCTGTCAAAATCAAAAATAAGATAATAAAAAACAACCGAAACAAAGCCGGATACTTAAACATATCCATAAACGGAAGCGTATGATATAGCCAGCCTCTAAGGAAAAAGAAATCTCCAAATGAAATCCCCATAAAAACTAAAGCGATACCAAAAAGGACCAACACTTTTTTAGAAGATCGAAAAATAATTTGAGGATTGTTCCCTAAACTATGTTTGCGCGCGAGGCTTCCTTTAGGATTGAGGTGCGGGAAGCAAAAAACATAGTTGAATAAAGATACTTTAACTTGTGTCAACACTAACAAAAAAGCGCCCAACCCAAAATAGACATTGACCATCGAAATATCCGTTTGCCAAAACGATACATCCGGCGAAGCCATAAATGGAAATAAAAAGGTGAGCAATCCTTGCGGTGAAAAAGGAACCAGCTGTACCTGCGCCAAGGTCAACCCTTTCGTCCGATTAATCAACGGTAAACTCTCCACAAAAAATCGGATAAAGCACAAACTCTGAAAAAGGAATAATACCACTGCTACGCTATGAAGAATAAAGACACGTTTACAAAAAATATATTTTTTCTGGACCATATTTTTGACCATCATCCAAATAAAAATCGCAACTAAGCTATAGCCAATGGTTAGAAAAAATGCCGGATAGCCACCCGTCAAAAGCAACATCATTGCCAAGGATAAACCAACGGCAGATCGAATTTTAGATTGATTCGAGGTTGTTCCATGAAATGTGTCTGCGGGCTGGGCTTCCTTTAGGGTTGAGGTACGGGCGGCAAAAATGACACATTTTGCAGGGCAACTCGGTTGATTCCACAGTTGATAATAATAATGTAGAATCCATGGTATCCACGCGGCACTAATGATATACGTAAGGTGTTGAGAATTACCGACCATAAATCCAGAACCAGCATACAACAATCCAACAACTAATGCCGTATTCAACGACCAACCCAACGTTTTTCCTAATTTTTTAAAACCCCAAAAACCAATAATCGCATGAAGCACAAACTCCAATCCAATCACATAAACACTGTACCCTACAAAATAGCCAATCGCCCAGGTGAGCGGATACAACGAGCCACTCTGCGGATCGATACCGAGCGGATAACCAAGATTGATATAAGGATTCCAAAGGGGAACAAGATGGGCTTGTAGCACTTCGCCCACCAGTTGGCGCATAGGGAAAAACCAGTTTAAAATATCCCATTTCATACTGTAAACCCCAAAGCTAATGGGCCAGTAAAATAAAAGGATGGCCAATACCGCCAGCGTAGTCTTTAAATATTCTTTCTGCTGGTTTTTAGACCACGCCATGAGGGGGAATTGTTTCTCTGATTATTATTCTTGCGTAGTGGTAGCCGCTTCTAGTTGCTTTCTCAACTTAACGATCTCCTCTTTTAAGGCACTATTTTCGTCGTACATCTCATTGAGCTTGTCACGCAATTCATCCATAGCTTCCTCGCCTTGACCGGCTTTCTCCATTGGTGGAGCTGGTCTTTCTGTTCGTTCAGCTGGAAATAATGGCGCATCTTCTTCCGTCGTAGGCGCAGTTGATGCTTCGATCCCAAGCATTTCTTTTAGATCTTCCAATCCTTCTCCACCATTGATAAAAGTAGCGCCTAGATAAGCCACTGGTACAATAAAAATCATCGCAATCAACAATCGCGCAAAGCCAGTCATTTTTAATTTTGCCATCTTATTTGTTTTTATACCACCATTATTAAAACGTAGAGACCATCTACAAATTGTCTTTCTAATAACTAAAACAATTACGACCACCTCTAAGTTCGGTACAAGCATTTTTTACAATAAAAACCACAAGCTAATAGAACTTCAAGGAATATTCAGAAGATGTTCAAAAGTTAGTTGAAATTTAAGAGGTTCTCTTAGCTACTTTAGCATCTAATTCTCTTTTCAGAGCTGCGGCCATTTGTGGTAATTTCTTGTGATGACAGACCCTATACAATCTAGGTTCTAAGTCCATCAAAGCACAGCAGATCCAACGATATCGCATATCAGAACTTGACCAATTTGTAACTCTCCCAATATATTTTCTCAATCCACTATTCAATGATTCAATACAATTGGTGGTTTTAAAAGAACGTCCAAATATATGAAATAATCCAAGCCGATGTAGAGTCAATGTTTCTTCTAGTCCTTCTTGTAACGATTTAGCAGCACCACGATTAATCTTTTGAAGATCTTCATGAATTAGCACAAGTTCTTTTTTAGCTTCATCATAAGTATCTTGATTATAGGCTTTTTGTAATCGCCTCCGATAAACTTCCTTTTTATCTTGTGATAAATAACTAATCACATTTTCTCGTTTATGCCATTGACATCTTTGTATGATTGCCGCATCTCCAAACACATCTATTACCGCTTTTTTTAACCCCTTGGCTCCGTCAATTACACACAATAATCCATCTTCAAATTTCAACCCTCGGTCTACTAAATCTCTCAGTAAATTCCCAATACTTATACTATTCTCTGTTGAAGTCTGAACGATTCCTAAAGGCACTTTCTTCCCTTGATCTGTAACTCCTAACACGATAACCATTTGATCTGAAGCCATATACTTACCATCTATAAATAAGGCTAAATAGTTCGTATCTTCAAATCGTTTCGCTTCAAATTCTTCCAAAGCATTCTTACTCCGCTCTTGGAATTGTCTACTTACGCTGGCTGCACTATCTCCAAAACTATCATGTAAACGATCTATTACTGCTTTATAATCTCTTGTACTTATTCCATGCAATACCTGCTTCATTAATGTTACGTCCTGCTCAGGTATGTTTTTTAAAGATTCATAACCTTCTAATTTTTGACTCTTATTCTCTAACTTATCATGCACTCTTGGTACATCAACTTTGATTCTTTGACCTCCTATTTTAACACTTCCTGGATTAAATCCCCACCTCTGATACCTTCCCTCTTCTGACCCATTCCTTTGATATTTTTCTCCCGTATAATTGCTTACTAATCCTTCCAATATCGAATTTATTACGATTCGAATAATCTCTAAATGTTGAGTCGCTATTTCCAGTTGGATATCTAAAGATTGAGACAGTAGCCAATCCAGCTTTTGCCGATTTATTTTATTTCCCTTAATTTTACTCATGGTTCTTGTTTTTATTTTTTTGTTTTGTAGTAATTACAAATTTATAAATTCAAGAACCTCTTTTCACCTTTTTTAAGGTTTTTTTATTTCAACTAGCTTTGTAACATCCTCAAAAACAGAAGGATGCTTTTAAAATGGAAATAATTCTATAATGCAAAGGCTGGTTAAGAATATTGATTAAGTATAAAGAAAAAACGATAGAAGGCTTTGATTTTGAAATTGAATTTGCGCTTGCTCTTGAAAATCTCGTAATGAGGAGGCAATGGTTTAACCGAATCTCGTTTTGGTTGAAAAAATTTGATTTTTTTTGCCTGGCTGCCTACTAACTTTCCCGCAAGTATGCGGGACGAACTCTAAAGGAAGAACCGCCTCCCGCTCTTTTATTTTTGGTGAATCTCTTTTCATTTTTTGCTTTTTTTTGCTGATGGCTTATTACTTCCGTTGAAGGAATTTTGAAGTTTGCGCTTGAAGTTGAACTTGCTCTTTGATTTTTTTCCTACCTTTATAGTTAGGTTATTTAGCTTTCTTTTTTTGACATTAAAGAAAAGCTAACTAGCCAACAATTAACTAGCCAATCGGCCTAACAAACATACTATGTACAACAACCTAGACCTCACCAAAGTACTTTTTCTTGATATCGAAACGGTTTCCGAACATGCGACCTATGATCACCTCGACGAGACGTTTCAAGGTTTATGGAAATTAAAGACGCGACAAGTACTCAGACAATATAATGAACCGATCACGGAAGAACAGGCCGTTGCTGCTTATCCTGAAAAGGCGGGTATCTACGCAGAGTTTGGAAAGATCATTTGTATTTCGGTCGGGATCGTGACGCGGATCAAAGGGCAATTAGGTGTTCGGCTCAAATCTTTTGCTAGCGATGATGAAGCGGAACTACTCCTAGATTTTGCTAAGATGGTCAATCAATTTTATAGTAATCCTAATCAACATTTTTTCTGTGGTCATAATCTA
>CALGJS010000111.1 GCA_937927835.1 uncultured Saprospiraceae bacterium
TTTGAAAGAGAATTACAAGAATATTATCAGTTAATGCTAGATAAACTCAATGAATAGGATTTATTTCAAAATCTATTAGCGCTTACTATTTCACCTTCAAGACTTTTATCTCCACTCGTTGATTTTTCTTACGGCCCGCTGCGGTACGATTAGATACGAGCTTCTTTCGTTTTCCATATCCTTTATAGGTGAGTTGATCTACGGGAATCCCCTTATTTATTAAGTAATCTACTACTGATTTTGCTCTGGCAGTAGATAGCGCATCACAATAATCGTGGGCAGGAATATCATTGGTATGACCACCAATTTCTACGGTAATTTGAGGGTAAGCCCGCAAAAAATCGTACATCTCATCCATCACTGGAATGGAGGTTGATTTCATATTCGTACTATCGGCATCAAAAAATAATTGTTCAATCTGAATCGTTTGTCCGGTCTGTAATTTCTTAACATCTAACGCTGCAATAATTCGCTTTTTAATGTTGACGGTGGCGGTGGTCTTGCATCCTTTGGCATCAGAAACACTGACGGTATGTTTACCAAATTTTAGTTTGGACGCTTGAGCGCCATCTTCGTTGCTGTCCCATAAGATCAGATAGTTTCCGGTGCCTCCTGTCACTTTAACCGTTGCTTTCCCATTTCGAATATTTTCATCCGTTGCCAGCTCTTTCATGGTCGCTGTAGCAACGAGGGGATCGGGTGCATTAATGGAAAAGTTTTGGGTATTGGTATTGCCCTGATCGTCGGTTACAGTAAGGGTATAATCTCCGGCGGGGAGGGTAGCGGTTGCTTTATTTTTGTCTGGAGCTGACCAGCTATAACTATACGGTGAAGCTCCTCCTGTAATTTTTGTGCTAACAGTTGTTTGATCATCTGGACAGTCGAGGGTCGCTTGATAACTGATTTTTACTTCTAAAGGAGTAAGAGGGACGGGGGCTGGTTCCGGAATTACTTCAGCCTTGGGACTTGGAGTGGGTGCTGGAACTGAAGCCACGGTGGGGGTAGTTGCGGCAGCGGGTTGTTCCGGCTCTGGTGCAACGGCTACTTCCAAGGGAGGGAGCGTCGTAACTTCTACCGTTGCCAATCCATGGCAATTATTAGCATCAGTGATTTTTATGGTGTGTTTTCCTGGGGTGAGTTTTACCGCGGTTGTCTCGGTTTCTCCGTTGTCCCATTCGTATTGATAAGGTTCCGTTCCTCCGATGGCCTGAATGGAAGCGCTTCCGTCATTAGTGTCCGTACGGGCGGCAGGCTGAAGAAGGGTAGTGGTGGCGCGGATGTTGGGGGCTGCTACATTAGCACTGGCCTTACGAGTTTGTCCAGCAGCATCGGTGATGGTTACTTCGTATAAACCGGCTCCGAGATTTTTTCCTTCTGCTCCGGTAATACTTCTTTTATTCCAAGTATAGGAAAATGGTGCAGTCCCGCCGATGACTTTGGCTTTTACTGCAGCCGCGGCTTTTCCATCGCAACTCAACGGGGAAGTAACCTCGGCAGAAACCGTCATTTTAGCAGCAGGTTCGATCAGAAAAATTCCTTGGTCAAGTGTACCGACCCAAAGTGCATCTTCTTGATCTACGCGAATTACACTTACATTTTTACTGGTAAAACCATTAGAGGAATCAAAACGCTCTACCAGATTTTTGACTACATCGTAGCGGGTGATAATATCAGAAGCCACCCAGAGACGGCCTTCGCTATCGTACTGAATGTCTCTTACTTTTCCTTGGTAATAGCGACTATCCACATCTCCTGGAATCCAACGATTCCGGTCGTCAGCCATCCATAAAATTCCTTCTCCTAGAATCCATACATCTGGACCGAGGGCCGTGAGATCTACAATTTTTTCTCGTTTTTCATAAAGTTTAAAATCAGAACCTTCTTTTTCTCGCATCAGTACGCCCGCGTTAGTGCCTGCCCATACGCGGTTGTATTTATCGACTAGTAAGGCATTAATTTTATTGGATTTTAATTTAGAATTTCCGGTATTATATTGGCGTACGAAGGTCGCTCGGTCGTCACTAATTAGCAATTCGAATAGTCCTTTCTCGGTGGTACCAATCCAGAGTGTTTTATTTTTTTCTTCAAAAAAACAAGCATTGACCGTGGTGCGCTCACTGGTCGTATCTTCTAGAATGGTTTGTATATTTTCTATTGGGAAATTTCGGTTCGCGTTACCACCAGATTGTAATAAAAGATGCCATCGGTCGGTAGGCGTATTTAAAGGAGTTGCATTATCAGCAGAAAAAAGTTGATAAATCTGACCATCGCCCGCAACGTATTTACTATTGTCAGTACCAATGTGGATATTGTTAATTGAAATATTGGTAGGGATTGCGGTACCTTTTACCACTCTCATGGGGGTATTTTCTTGGCCAGAGACTAGCGTAGAAAACAAGACCAAAAAGCTAAGAACAAACAGAAAATGAAACTTCATATTATAAATTTTGAGCGAAGATACTGTTTTGACCTATTAGATGGATAGCGTAGCCAAACTTTATTATTTCCGTAACCTTCTATTAAACCAATTGCTTTGATAATTCCGAAAAAGATCATCCTTGAATAATCAAATGTTTAATATTTTTCTGAAGCTGTTTAAGAATGCTCACAAAAGGTGAGGATAAGTGCTTGATAATGTGGGCGATGCTCATTTTTATTTCCGTAGCCGTAGCTACAGAAATAAAAATAGCAGAAGATCCACGTTATCAATGACTTGTCCGCAACCATTGTGCTTCATTTTTAAACAGCTTCTCTAACTGGCTTTTACTAAACCAAATTTTTTATTAACAGCATTAAAACGATACCACTGAAAAATATAGTATGATAACCTAGTTTTTAGCCTAAAAAAGCCAATAATTCTGACGGCAGGATGGCAACAGTTGGGTCATTTATTGCGTATATTTGCAACATGAAGAATATTCGAAATTTCTGTGTAATTGCACATATTGACCACGGCAAAAGTACCTTGTCGGATCGATTGCTAGAATTTACACAAACAATCTCCGAACGAGATATGCAAGATCAGGCACTCGATGATATGGATATTGAGCGCGAAAGAGGGATTACGATTAAAAGTCACGCCATTCAACTATACTACAATCACACGGATGGAGAAAAATATACTTTCAACTTAATTGATACACCAGGTCACGTAGATTTCTCTTATGAGGTATCTCGATCTATTGCTGCTTGTGAAGGTGCGTTGCTACTAGTTGATGCTTCGCAA
>CALGJS010000112.1 GCA_937927835.1 uncultured Saprospiraceae bacterium
GCGGGTGTCTACTCGGTACTGGTGAATGGACGATATGGGAAAAGAGTAGTGGTATATTAAAGTATCTTTCAGGAATTGTATTTTCCATGAAGAGCCATACCTTATTCAGTCCGCAGGCATTATTAATTATTCATTATCAAATTCTTCCTTAAAAAAAAGCCCGATTTTATCGTCAGATAAAATCGGGCCTTTTTTATTTTAAGCAGACATTTTTTTACGTTCGGGAGGCATGGTTCGGAAAACTTTATCCCAGAAAGTATTCGATACACCGAAAGCCAAATTTGGATATTTGTGATGGTGTAAAGCGTGGTGATGCCATAAGTGTTTTAGACGCTTAGGTGCCTTACGTGTATGTACGCCGTAGTGTACAGAAGCATACATGAGGTAGCCAATTTCGAAACCAGGTAGGAAGAACCAAGCTGCATCGCCCATTGCTAAGTAGAACATTCCGAAGAAAGCCAAAAGAATAACAATGGCAGGAATCGGAGGCATATATAAACGCTTAGCGTCTCTTGGTGCGTTGTGGTGATAACCGTGGATCGCATAATGAACGGTTTTCATAACCGGTGCATCGTGCACAAAGTGAAAGATCCAACGGTGTAGACCATATTCAGCGAAAGTCCAAAAGAACATTCCTCCTAGGAAGAATAATCCGATCGTTAATGGATTACTTGAATATCCCGTTTGCACGCCCCAGTAGATACAGGCAGAGGCGATGATGAGATGAAAAGGGATCATCATTCTTGGGGAAGTTGCGGTTAACTTCTCCAGAATTGGGTTTTCGTACATTCTGCCGTTTGTTGCGGCGGGGTTCTTTTCTGCCATCACTTTTATATTTTAGCTTCAAAAAAAGGCAAATTAACCATAAATTCATGGTTTATGAACCATCTTCTGTCAAATTTTTAAATATCCTGTTAAAATTACCTTTTATAACGAAAGAATAGCTGAGGGTTATTATAACAGTCCTTTCGGTATTCTGTTTGTAATTTTAGAAACTTTTAGCTGAATTCCTTTTAAGAGAGCAGCTGATAAGCAATTAGAGCACTAAAATAAGCAACTAAAAGCATTGCTCCAAATTGAATTAAGGGCCACTTCCAACTACCTGTCTCCCTTCGTACAATGGCAACGGTACTCATACACTGTAGCGCAAAAGCATAAAATAGCAATAGAGAGAAACAGGTGGCTATATCAAAACGTGGTAGGGTAGTGCCTGGTTTAACCTCACTTTGTAACCGACTGATCACACTGCCTTCTTCTTCCGATCCAATACTATAAATGGTGGCTAATGTTCCTACAAATATTTCTCTAGCGGCGAAGGAAGAGAGTAAGGCGATTCCTATTTTCCAATCATAACCAAGGGGAGCGATAACCGGTTCAATTGTTTTACCAATATAACCTGCATAAGAGTATTCCAGTGCTATCGAGGCAGAATCTACTTCTGTCTGTTGTGCTACTTTTTGGTCGATAAAATTTTGATCGTGTGGACTAAAAGCAGATAAAAACCAGAGGATCAATGAAAATATTAAGATGATTTTTCCTGCTCCGACAACAAAGGCTTTGGTTTTTAAAAACATATCACTAAAAACACGACGCCAGTGTGGGCTTCGATAAAGTGGCATTTCCATAATCCAAATTGGATCTTCAGCTGGTTCTTTCCATCGCGAAATTAACCAAGCCGCTGCTAAAGTACTGACGGTACCTAAAAGGTATAATCCTAATAAAGCGAGCCCTTTATATCCAATTATCCCCCAGAGATATCCATCGGGAAATATGAGGGCAATTAGAATCGTATAAACGGGTAGTCGTGCGCTACAAGTCATAAATGGAATGGCCATAATTAAGGCCAGTCTTTCTCGTTCTCTTTCGACCGTTCGTACAGACATGATGGCGGGAATCGCACAGGCCAAACCTGAAACAATCGGGACAACACTGGAACCGCTAAGCCCAAATCTCTTGAGTAGATTATCTGAAAGAAAGGAAATCCGAGACATGTATCCGGTACTTTCTAATAGTCCAAAGAAAAAGAATAGAATGGCAATTTGAGGAATAAATATAAGAATACCACCAAGGCCTGGTATCAGTCCATTTCCTAATAAATCACCTAACCAAGTAGGATTAATCCCTGTTGCTTTACTGCTCGCCCAAGCGAATGCTCCGTCGATTAAATCCATCGGATAAGCGGCAAAGGAAAAGATAGATTGGAAAATGACGAATAAGATTCCTAGAAAAATCAACGTCCCGAAAAAGGGATGGAGTAGGACTTTGTCGAGGCGATCGCTGCGTTCTTGTTGTTCTACGTGGGTAGGAATTTCGACGGTATCGGTTAGTAGTTGGCCGATCACCAAATATCTTTTTTCTAAATCACGGATGGCCAAGTCGGGTTTGGTATCCGCAGGTTCGCCGACCCAAGCACGGACTAGCGGTTCATAGGCATTACCATATTGACCATTGCTAAAATCATCATAATGACTTAATGCAAAAGCAGTAGGAACTGCAAAATCATTTTTATGAATAATCTCTTTTATTTCTTCTAGTCCGTCACCATTACGAGAATTACAGAGTAGGACTGGACAGTTGAGTCTACCAGCAAGTAATTGGGTATCAATGGTGATATTATTGGCAGCTAGTTCATCTTTAAAATTGATGACTAAAATCATGGGAATCTGTAGATCCGCTATCTGGGTAAAGAGCAATAATTCTTCTTCCAGTTTGATGCCACTGACCACAAAAATAATAGGTTGATTGTCTTCTTTGCCTTGGAGAATAGCGCGCGCGGAAATCTGTTCATCGATGGTAGCCGCCCATAGAGATTTCAGGCCAGGTAAATCCGTAATGGTATAATCGCGATAGCGTCCCGTCTTTTTTTCTACGGTTACCCCTTCGTAGTTTCCTGTATGTTGCTTAAGTCCAGTTAATAGGTTAAAGAGGCTAGATTTTCCTACGTTAGGATTACCAGCCAATAAAATTGTTTTACTCATTCATTGGTTCTACCTGGATCGAGGCTAAATCAGCTCGACGGATGGCTAGTTTTCTTCCATTGCAGGTGATAAGGGATAAATCCTGAGAAGGGAAGCATTGTAACAGTCTAATACGCTTACCAGGATGAATACCATGCGTAAGCAATAATTGGCGGGCTTCCGCATCACTGGGAAGTAATTGTACTTTAGCGAGTGCGCCCTTTGGAAGCAGATTTAATGAAATCATATGGTATGCCTATTTAGACTTAATAAAGATAACGCGAAAATAGGCTTTTCTGTATAAACTACCGTGGTTTTTAAAGGAATTATTTTGAAAAAGATGAGGAATGGAAGGAGGTGTATAATTAACTTTTTTTGGACGTTGAATTTTTGAGAAATTTTGTGATCTCGTCCTGAGTCAGATCGAGCAGTTTTGCAATTTCATCAATAGAATGATTATCATTTCTTAGAGAGAGAACTGCTAAGGTCATACTTTTTCTGTACCCTTGTTCAAAACCTATTTTGAATCCTACATTAAAACCTCTCTGATACAAATGATCCTTTTCAACATCGTAATGTAATGACATATTATTTTAATAAATAAGGTAAAAGAATGATTAGGATTTGGCTTCCCATTCTTTGATGCACTCTTTTACTTGTTGAATGGTTAATTCAAGGTTTATTGCAATAAATTCAATAGAGTTCCCTTTTCTAAAAAGATTCCAAGCAGATTTGGCAACGCCTAAATCTACTCCTTTTTGAACACCTCTTAAATAAAGACCATCTTTGTCGACATCATATGAAATAGGCATAGGTTGGAATTTTAGAAAATGATGGTAATGATTAGGATTTAGCTTCCCATTCTTTAATATACTCTTTTACCTGTTGAATAGTTAGATCGAGGGTTTTTGCAATAATTCTTATTGAGTTGCCAGCTTTATGCATTTTCCAAGCAGATTTTGCAACGCCTAAATCAACTCCTTTCTGAACACCTCTTAAATAAAGGCCATCTTTTTCAACATCATATGAAATAGGCATATCATCTAATTTTTGTGAAATAATCATTTGTAAGTTCCGAACTTATATAGACTAGTCTAATTTTAGAATCCAAAGATAAGTAAAAATAATTAATAAAACAAAAAGTTTTAAATAGTAAGTCCTATGAAATATAAACCTACTTAACAACGATCTTCCATCTTGATCTATTTTTTAGATTACTCATTTCCAAAATAAAGAGACCAGATTCCAGATCAGGAAGGGATAAATTAATTTTAGTTTGTGCTAAGCGAGGAGTGATGGTTTGTTCCCAACGTAGTACTTTGTTTAAATCAAAAAGTCTAATGGTATGAGGATAACTAGGGAAGGTATCTGGAGATTGAATGATAAGATGATCGGTAGTTGGATTTGGATAAACGGTATATTCATCTGCGTTAAGAATAGGAGGCACCGCAGTATCTATATAATCTAGTTCCTCGTCCATCCAAAGAATACGTTGGCAGATCCAGTTGCTTAAATAGTCTAGTTCTTCGGCGTAAGTTTCACCTACATACCAATCGACAATCGGTAGCTCTAAAATTGGCCATTTTGTAAAATTGCGATCTGATGCGGGATCAAGAATGGATTCCCAAGTATCTATTTGATTGGTGAAATTATTACAATCAATCAGACTACTTCGCCAAAAGGCCCAGCGATCTTTTACGATATTGTAAAAATAAGGATCATCTAAAAGAACGGTCCACCAAAAAGGTATTTGATGTGGAAATTCCCACCAATTATTATCATACACCCATCCATCATATATAAACTGAGTTCCCCAATAATTACCTAATCCAAAATTGTAATCCCAAACTGGACCTAACTTTAATCGACCATCTACTTCCTCCGCATCTTTATACATATAGGTACTAAGTCGATAGGCATCAGGATTTTTTGTGAATTCGTTGATGATGAAATAATCGGCAAAATTTTCTACATCGATCAAATCATAAACTTCACTATTACCGGATTCTTGTAATGAAAAAAGCTTGCTTTCAAAATTATCAACAACGTCTTTAATATAACTTTTTTGTGGTTCCGTAATCTGATTGACTTTGGGATATAAGTGATGATAATTCCATTTTCGTTCTTGATTGCCAACCATATACGTCGCACTCTGCCAGCCAATCGATTCATTCCACCAAGAGTCTATCTTAAATAAAAAGCCACCTTCAGATGGAGCCATTTCCGCATCGTCAAACTTTCTCAGGTTCACTCGATCCTTATCTCTTTTTATTTTTTCCATAAAAATATAAACCCCTAAATATTCACCGTTTAGAACGAGTTCACAAGGCTGTATTTGAGAAGCATAATATCCCATGTCTCTCGCTAAATCATAGGTTAGAATATTCCTTAATAAGGTTTTATCAATATAAGGACCATACAAAACCCAATCATTTTCTTTTGGAAAATCTAATAAGGATACATTGTTATTCTCACCATTTTCTAATTGCGTTTCAAAAAGATAAGATACTTTGGGAAAATTGACCGTACCGTTTCCTCTTATTTCGATTCCAATCCGGCCATCATAAACATTGTTTGGATCTGTCAGTAAGTTTATTTCGTTTGGTGTATGGATGATTCCTAGATGGGCTTCTATTTTTGGTTCGTTTGGAATTTCAGATCCATTTGTATTTACGACAAAGAGTGGGAGCGTACTTCCCTGCTCCAATGGATTTTGAGCAGAAAGCAGAATAGGAAATAAGCATAAAAATAAATACTGAAATTTCATGTTCTCGCAAGTTAGTAAATCTACCTTTAAAAAGTAGATTTACTAAATTACCAATTAGTCCCGATATTAACAAACGTGGAGAATTAGTTGAAATATCAACAAAGTGAAAAATCGATTTTGATTAAAAGAATACGTCAGACGAGGCATTATTAATTCTTCATTATCACATTTTTCATTCTATTTCCTTATTCATTTTTCAACACCTCCACGGGATTGCCCGTCGCAGCGCGCACCGATTGAAAACCAACGGTAACAACCATCATAATGAATAAAATACCAACCGCTAAAAGAATGGTTGACCAATTAAGCGTAGTCGCATATGCAAAGCTTCCTAACCATTGATTTAAAAAATAATAAGCAATAGGAATTCCTAAGACAATCGCCAATAGAATTAACTGGACAAACTCTTTGGATAATAATTGAATGATATTTCCAATACTGGCGCCGAGTACTTTTCGGATTCCGATTTCTTTAGATTTTTGTTCTGCTAGAAAAGCAATAAGCCCTAACAATCCTAAACAAGAAAGTAGGACGGCGATGATGGCAAACCAGCCAGCCAGCATTCCGGTATTTTTTTCGTTGGCATAAAGTTGTGCATATTGCTCATCCATAAATTTATATTTAAATGGAAATGCAGGAGCAAATTTCTTGTGGATCGTTTCCAAGCTAGCCAGTACGGAAGCATCTTGTCCAGGCTCTGTTTCTACATACATAAATTGAGTTTTATCTGGACTGTTGACTAACACTAGTGGTGTGATTTCGTGGTGTATGGAACGGAAATTGAAATTTTCTACGACCCCGACAATCGTGCCCGATTTTCCCCAAGCTTGCAAGTGTGTTCCAATTGGATTTTCCCAACCAAAGGCCTGAACCATGGCTTCGTTGACCATATAAGTAGTGGTATCTCGATCTCCAAAGTCGACAAAATCTTGTCCTGCGACGAGACGAGGCTTGAATACTTCTCTGAAATTATGATCGGTCGCTACCACACTAAATGTACTGGCTTCCGATTTTTCTTCTTGATGGTTGATTTTTAAACCAACGAGCTTATTATTCACTTCGATGGGAGAGGTATGTAAACGGGAAAAGCTTCTGACACCGGGGATCTTTTGAATTTCTTGTACAAAGGCATCCTGGTTTTGGTACATCTGCTGGTACATTTGAAAGGATAGAATATGCGAACGATTGATACCGATATTTTTATTTTGAACATAGTCGATTTGTTTTTGTACTGTTAGGGCTCCTAACACCAGTATAATGGAAGCCGTAAATTGTAATACAACCAATGCTTTTCTGAGGTTTCCTCCTTTAATCGCTGACTTATTTTTTAATACTTTTTGGATCCCTATACCGGAAAGAAAAAAGGCAGGATAGGCACCCGATAGAATT
>CALGJS010000113.1 GCA_937927835.1 uncultured Saprospiraceae bacterium
AGACTGGGCAAGTTTTGAAACCGAAGACCCTAACTGGAAAAAAGCTTTTGCTTTTGGATTCTGGGTTGGAAATTCTAATGGTGATGCCATGATGCCACATTATGCCAGAACTCAAGAACGTTTTGTAAGTGGTACTTCTTCGATGAAATTGGATTTATACAATGGTATTGAAAATAAACTATTACAAGGTGGTGATTTTTCAAATTCAGGATTGGCTGCCGGAGATTATTTACTTAAATTTAAACTATATCTGGAGCCAGGTAATATTCTGACTACCCTCCAAACGATTGTACAAACACCATCCACTACCACTGACTTTGATATTACGAACACCCCTCGTGGCGAATGGGTAGAAATGAGCCAACCAGCTAGTTTTGCAGAGGCTCCTACGGGGAGATATGACTTCAAAATCACTGCTGCTGTTAATCCAGTTTCTGCTGATTCACAGATTTTATACATCGACGATTACGAATTTGTTCCTTTAGAAATAAGATAATAGAATAAATGCTTTTAAACCTATTTTAATTTTTGAAGGTAGGTTAAATTCTTAGATGATTTACTTATAAGTCAGTCACTTTCGAGATTAACCTTCACCTTAAAATAGTTTTTACTTTATCACAGAGCGTACTATCAAACACCTACACATTTTACTTGGAAATCTGATTGATTTTTAGGTGAAATATGTAGGTTATTTTTTAACAAAATATCAATTTTTTTTATGAAAACATTCAACACAATATTACTTATTTTACTTTTTATCGTTTCGGCTCAAGGCCAAAATTCAACTTTCAATAATGCCGGTGGAGACAATCTATGGAGTAATCTAGACAACTGGACGGATAGCCTTCCAACCGCGATTGCTTTTTTAAGAGCAGACGTAATCTTAGATAGTGATCAAACGGTTCAGCGGATTGAAGTGCCTGGTGCTGAGGATGAGGATGTCACTATTTCTGGTTCAGGAACTTTGACTTTAACGGGTGGCGATAGTAATAACGGAAATGCGATTAGAGTGCAGTCTAATACGGGAGTTTCCCTAAATATTGAAACGCAAGTTGTTCTAAATAATTCAGGTGGAGCTTCTAATTTCTCTACAAAGAATATTCTTAGTAATACGCTTAGATTTGGTTCGAATAGTACTTTAACCTTAATGAGTCAGGTGAAGGTTAAAAATTTTGGTGGAACGAATACAGCAACGGTTTTCAATGGAACTATACTTGGAACTGGAACCCTTACTTGCAATAATAATAACAGTAATATTCTATTTGGCGAAACGGCAGATAATTCTAACTTTGAGGGAACATTGACGGTATTTATTACCGATTTAATATCCAATACCACTGTTCCTGGAGGGTTTCTTTCGCAACCTTCTATCCTACTCTGTAATGCAGATGGTGGATCATTAGAATTGAACGGGGAGAACTCAATGGAAGGAAATATTAGTAGAAAAGGAGAGAATCCATTTACTTATACCATTAATGCCAATCAAAATAATGTAGGATATCTCAGATTACAAGAAGGAATCATCAATCTTGACCTCAACCCTTCCGTGACCGAGTTACATTTTGCACCCTCTAATCAGTTTGGATGGGATTCTCTTGGAACGGTTAATATAACTAATTTCCAAAATGGAATTATTCGATTTGGCGAAGCGGATACGACGCTAACTGCACACCAATTATCCTTGATTAATATCGGAGGTGATGCGGTAGAGTTATCACCTGATGGGTTTTTACAAATAGCTAGTCCTAATTCCGCTCCCGTTGTTTCAAATATTATTATGGATATGGTGCAACCTGAAAATTTTGGGGTAACAATGATCGACCTAACCAATCATTTTTCTGATCCAAATGGAGATGAACTTACCTATACTTTAACTAGTAGCGATGAGTCTGTTGCAACCGTTGCCGTTGCTGGAGATATGCTGAGTATTACCGAAGTAGGGACTGGAACGACCATGATTACCGTGACGGCCGATGATAATATTTCTGGTAGTGCTACCGAAGACTTTATGTTTACTATCGAAGAAGTGAACGCGATTAATGAAGTAGCGCCCATTAGTGGATTAAGCATTCTACCTAACGTAACCAGAGATGGCCAATTAGCGATTAGCTTTGATCATCCAATTCGCGAAGGGGAACTCCTTATTTATAATGCTTTCGGTGCATTGGTACAAAAACGGAACATAGCCTCCGAATCTAATTTTAGTATGGAGATGAAAGCAACAGCCCCTGGATTATATTTTGTATTAGTTCAGGATTTTGAAAAAGGAGCTGCTTCTACTGTTCAGATTATTCGAATGTAGATGGAATGTTTATTTGGATAATTGTTTAATTGTTTAATCGTTTATTTGTTTAATCGTTTATATACTTAAATTTAAGAAGTAAACGATTAAACACTTTAAACGATTAAACATCATAAACGATTAAACAGTACAAACGATTAAACAAAAAACAAACAAGCATTGCTTAATAAATACTTTTTGCTATCAATATGTTTCGTCCTTCTGCTCTCCTCTTGCACTAGTATTCCAACGCAAGAACTGGTAAAACCTTCGCAGCCTAAATCTCCTAACATCATCTACCTCTTAGCGGATGATTTAGGCTATGGCGATTTAAGCTGTTATGGTCAACAAAAATTCCGAACACCAAATATTGACAAACTGGCCGCTCAGGGTATGTTGTTTACCCAACATTATAGTGGTTCTGCAGTCTGTGCTCCAGCTCGTTCTTCTTTACTAACGGGCCAACACACTGGGCATACACCCATTCGAGGGAACAGAGAATTAAAAGGTCAAGAAGGTCAAACGCCATTACCTGCTGAGGCGTTTACCATTGCGGAACTCATGAAAAAAGCGGACTATCAAACGGGCGCATTCGGTAAATGGGGATTAGGATTTATTGGTACAGAAGGCGATCCAATTGAGCAGGGCTTTGATGTGTTTTATGGTTATAATTGCCAACGAATGGCACATCGGTATTATCCAACACACCTTTGGCATAATAAAGAAAAAATACTTTTACCAGGAAATGATTGGAAGCAAAAAGTAACTTATGCACCCGATGAAATTCAAAAAAAGACCTTAGGATTTATCGAAATTAATGCTGCCAATCCCTTCTTTGCTTATATTGCTTTGTTACAACCGCATGCGGAATTAGTGGTTCCAAACGATCAAATATTTGCGAAATTTAAAGACAAGTTTGAAGAAGTTCCCTTCGAAGCACCACATCCTTATCTCGCCGATTATGGAGACAAAAATTTTGAATTTAAAAAATATAGTTCACAGAAAAAACCTTATGCTGCTTATGCAGCTATGATTACTAGAATAGATCAGTACGTTGGAGAGATCCTAGAAAAGGTAGAAGAACTTGGAATTGCAGATAATACCATTATTATGTTTACCAGTGATAACGGACCTCCAACGGAAGGTGGTGCAAATCCTGATTTTTTTAATAGCAGTGGCGGATTGCGAGGAGTAAAAAGAGATTTATACGAAGGAGGTATTCGAGTTCCATTTATCGTCAACTGGCCAGGTACCGTAAAAAAAGGAACAATAAATAACCATCTTTCTACCTTCTACGATCTTATGCCGACACTAGCAGCATTGACCAACCAAAGTGTGCCTCCAACTACAGACGGAATTTCTTTTTTGCCTACTTTGGTAGGAAAGGATAATCAAATGCAACACGAATTTTTATACTGGGAGTTTCCGGCTAGGGGAGGCCGCCAAGCAGTAAGGATGGGTAATTGGAAAGGCCTCATTTATGATTTAAATAAAAAAAAGAAAGGCGCTTTTGAATTATATGATTTAACAATCGACCCTAACGAATCTAAAAATATTGCCAAAGAACATCCGGCAATTGTTGAAAGAATAAAAGAGATAATGAAAAAAGAGCATGAAGATTCTGTGCTTTTTCCTTTAGTGCCTTGAGTACAAATAAATAATTAAGGAAAATGAAATCAGATAGTTACTATTTTCAATTTCCTTATTTTGAGAACGAAAGAAACAACCTAATTTACTTAACGAAGAAGTTATTTAAAAACTTCGAAAAGAGAAAACAACTATGCAACTAATTAGCTTTTTAGGCTTTACTATTTTTGTAGCCATTGTCGCTTACCTTTCTACTCGCAAAACTGATGAAAATTCCGAGGACGGGTATTTTTTAGGAGGAAGAAGTTTGACTGCCGGAGTCATTGCCGGATCTTTATTATTAACTAATTTATCAACCGAACAGATTGTTGGGTTAAATGGACAAGCCTTCACGGAAGGTATTTTGGTGATGGCTTGGGAAACCCTGGCTGCCGTGGCAATGGTAGTAACAGCAATTTTTTTATTGCCCAGATATTTGAAAGGAGGACTAACCACTGTTCCACAGTTTTTAGGCAATCGGTATGATAAAACTACCAAGACCATTGCCTCTGCTTTATTTCTTTCTGGTTATGTAGTTGTATTGTTGCCGATTGTTTTGTACTCTGGTGCCGTTGCGTTTAGTGCCATGTTTGACTTACCAACCGTTTTAGGGATTACAAGAATACAGTCTATTTGGGCCTGTGTTTGGGGGATTGGAATAATTGGATCTATTTATGCCGTTTTTGGAGGATTAAAAGCCGTTGCGGTTTCAGATACTATAAATGCAGTTGGACTATTGATTGGTGGGATAATGATTCCATTTTTCGGCTTAGCTTACGTAGGGGATGGCAGTGTCAGTGCAGGGTTTGCAGAAATCATGAATAGCCATCCAGAGAAATTTAATTCTTTGGGAGACAGTGCAGCCTCTGTTCCTTTTGCTACTATATTCACAGGGATGATGCTGGTACAGGTTTTTTATTGGGGAACTAATCAAGCCATTATTCAGCGGGCTTTAGCGGCCAAAAATTTAGAAGAAGGTCAGAAAGGATTGATTCTAGCTAGTTTTATAAAAATATTGGGACCACTCATTTTAGTCATTCCTGGAATCATTGCTTTTCATATTTTTGGAGATACACTAGCCAAACCAGATGAAGCTTATCCTAAATTAGTAAGTCAGGTTTTGCCGGCCTCCTTGGTTGGATTTTTTGCTGCCGTATTATTTGGCGCCATCTTGAGTTCTTTTAATAGTGCGCTCAATAGTTCTGTTACCTTATTCGGTGTTGATATTTATAAAGAATATTTTAATACTGAGGCTTCAGAAAAACAAGTTGTAAAAGCCGGGAAGATATTTGGTGTGATGCTGGCGATACTAGCAATGTTTATTGCCCCCTTGATTGACAATGCGCCTGCTGGATTATTTGGGTATTTACAAGAAGTAAATGGCTGTTATAGCATCCCAATTTTGACCATTATTATCGTAGGATATTTAACTAAAAAGGTTCCTGCAATTGCTGCTAAAATTGCTGTTTTGTCCGGAGTGATTTTATATTCTATCAGTCAATTTATTTTAAAACCTAAATTTGTTAATGAAGCTATAGCTAAGGCTGAGGCCACTGGCATTACTGGTACTGAATTGACCTATATCAAAGCAGCAGCTTATCCCCACTTTCTACATGTGATGGCTATTCTATTTGTTCTAAATATTATCATTATGTTGATTATTGGACAACTTCGTCCGCGTACCGAATCCTTTGAATTAGAATACACCAATCAAGTAGATATTACTCCTTGGAAATATGTTAAGCAGGTAGGAATTTTGGTATGTTTGATTGTGGTAGGAATATATCTTTGGTTTTCACCTTGGTTGATGTAAGGTCAAACTTAAACAATCCATGTAAAGACCATTCATGAATGGTCTTTACATGGTCTACCTTTTTACTGTACAATAATTACTTCTGAGCGACCTCGTCCGATTAAATTAAGATAATAAGTCCCCGTCACTAAATCCCGTAAATCCAGATCCATCTGGTTCAGTTGGTTTTGAACCGTGTCGCTAGTCCATTGACGAATGATCCTACCAGAATTGTCGATTAACTCCCATTCAGCTTTATGGTCTTTGGTGTAAAATCTTACATTTACAAAATCGGTAGTAGGATTAGGAAAAACAGAGAATTCGGAAACAATGGGTTCATTATCCGATGTTGATGTTAATTTGGTTGCTAATTCAATATCAAAAAAACGAAACATCCCGGAAGGAATTTCCACACTAATGGAATTACTGTTTGTTACCGTAAAATCTTCACCACTCAACAAATCGGTCATCCCTGTCTGGTCTATGTTGCGAAAATTAATCGTCACTGTTTTATCACTTGGATTAATGTACCCACCATCCACAATGGTCAATCGGAGATGTAAAGAATCTGTTTGTGCAACCACCCAACCTACATCGCC
>CALGJS010000114.1 GCA_937927835.1 uncultured Saprospiraceae bacterium
TCACGAATGCTGGGATTCGAATTTTACGAACGACCTATTTATTTTCGACGATCCCTAATCAGGTTTTTGGGCGAGCGATCAGTATTTTTAATCTCAGTAATATTCTATTTAGAATATTCTTTCTAGCCATCTTTTCTATCCCATTTTTTCAAACTGAAATAGGCGTGAAATATCCTTTTTATATGCTGAGTGGGTTCCTATTAATTGCAGGAATTGTTTTGGTGAAATATAAAGGTCGATTTCCAAAGACGTAAGATTGCTCCATTCTTCATCATCTTTCGGTAAAACCCCTTCTTGAAATTCTTTTATTTGTCCATTTTAGCGTAATTTCGCTAAAGTTTTATAGAACCTAAAATGACCTTTGCCGTATACCAATAAAATTAAATACCAATTATGAATTTCGAACTGACAGAAGAACAACTGGCCGTACAAGAAGCGGCACGAGAATTTGCACAAAAACAGTGTAAGCCTGGCGTTATTGAGCGTGATTCCAAAATGGAATATCCGACCGAACAAATCAAAATGATGTCTGAGCTTGGCTTTATGGGCATGATGGTAGACCCTAAATACGGCGGTGGCGGAATGGATACCATGTCGTATGTCTTAGCATTGGAAGAGATTTCTAAAGTCGATAATTCATGTTCTGTGATTATGTCTGTTAATAATTCTCTCGTTTGTTGGGGATTAGAAAAACATGGTAGCGAAGAGCAAAAGCAAAAATATTTGACTAAACTTTGTACTGGCGAATATATCGGTGCCTTCTGTCTTTCTGAGCCAGAAGCAGGTAGTGATGCAACCAGCCAACGAACTACCGCCATTGATATGGGAGACCATTATTTATTAAATGGAACCAAGAACTGGATCACCAACGGTGGCACTTCTCGGATACATTTAGTGGTAGCACAAAGTGATGTCGAAAAAGGACACCGAGGAATCAATGTATTTATCGTAGATACACAGTGGGATGGTGTAAACATTGGTGCAAAAGAAGATAAATTGGGTATTCGTTCTTCCGATACGCATACCATCATGTATACAGATGTAAAGGTGCCTAAAGAGAATCGTTTAGGAGAAGATGGTTTTGGATTTAAATTCGCAATGAAAGTACTCAGCGGAGGTCGAATCGGAATTGCTGCGCAAGCTTTAGGAATAGCAGGAGGTGCTTACGAATTGGCAGCGGCTTACGCTAATGAACGCGAAGCTTTCGGCAAACCAATCGCTCAACATCAAGCAATTGCTTTTAAGCTAGCAGATATGGCAACAGATATTGAAGCCGCTAAAATGTTGGTTTATCGATCTGCTTGGCTCAAAGATCAACACCGCGACTTTACTATGGCTAGCTCTATGGCAAAAGTTTTCGCTTCAGAAGTAGCGATGAAACATACCGTAGAGGCTGTACAAATACATGGAGGTTATGGTTTTGTAAAAGAATACCACGTTGAACGATTAATGCGGGACGCTAAGATTACACAGATCTACGAAGGGACTTCCGAAATCCAGCGAATCGTCATCTCTCGAGAAATTATTAAAAACAAAAACTTATACGTATCCGTCACTAATGGAAGCATGGAACACGCATAAATGAAAGTATTCAATTAAGAGTGTCTTTTAGCCGCCCGCGCCTATAATCCTAAAGGATAGCCAGCGCGCAGACACACTTTAGGAGAGATCTTCCGCATAAACAAGTTTTTAGCTAAAAAAAATCCTGATCCAGCTTATTCATTAGATAGAATAAGCTGGATTTTTATTTGGCATTATTTTTACCATATATTCCATATCAAACTCCCCTTCTCCCTTTAATCCTCCCTTAAGACGCTGATGTCGTCTTCATAAAAGTAATTTAACTCCCTGTTTTATAACTACCCCAATAGAGAAATTCCTGATACCTCCCGTATTATTGAAGTTGTTTAATAATTCGAAAATTTAATCAGTTCGCAACCAATTTTGGACTTTTTAAACAATTTCACTTTATTAATTGGTATATTTCATTGTTAAAATGTCTTACCACATCATAAATAATGGCTAATTTAGACACCTTTTTGTGCTTGAATACCGTTATTTATAGGTAACCATTATGCACAATAAGATATCTAAAGTACATAACATATGAATTCCACTACAAGAGGGCTAAAAATTTTAGGAATGCTGCTGCTAGCCGGCCTCACCATGTCTAATGTTAAGTCAGATCACGGCAAGTATTTCGAAATTTCAAAGAATATTGAAATCTTCACCAACCTTTACAAAGAAATTAACACCTATTATGTAGATGATTTAGATCCAGCAAAATTGATGCGTACCGGCGTCGATGCCATGCTAGAATCCCTAGATCCTTACACCAACTATATTTCTGAATCTGAGATCGAAGGATTTCGCTACATCACCGATGGAAAATACAACGGGATTGGCGCCATTATTCGTCAAATAGATGATTACGCTACGATTATCGAACCTTATGATAATTGTCCAGCTCAAAAAGCAGGTCTAAAAGCAGGAGATAAGATCTTAGCCATCGACGGAAAAGAAACGAAAGGAAAGTCTACCGACGAAATTAGTAATTTCCTAAAAGGATTTCCTGGAACTGAGATTCAGTTAAAAATTGAGCGACCAGGAACTGCACAGCCAATGGACATCACTTTAGTACGTGATGAGGTGATTGTACCGAATGTTCCTTATTCTGGTATCGTAGAAGATGGTATTGGTTATATTGCTTTGACCACGTTTACTCGTAATGCGGGTAAAAACGTAGCAGATGCACTGAAAAAGTTGAAATCTGAAAACCCTAATCTAAAAGGAGTGATCTTCGATTTGCGAGACAATGGAGGTGGATTATTGCAGGAAGCGGTGAATGTTTCTAATGTTTTTATTCCTAAAAATGAATTAGTTGTAACGACCAAAGGAAAAGTAGTTGATTGGGATCGTAGCTTTAAAACGCTTAACAAACCAGTAGATGAAAATATTCCAATGGTGGTACTAATTGACAAAGGATCGGCATCTGCTTCTGAAATCGTTTCTGGGGTATTGCAAGATCTAGATCGTGCTGTTTTGATCGGTCAGCGTTCTTACGGAAAAGGATTGGTACAGACGACTCGCGACGTAGGATATAATTCTAAAGTAAAATTAACGACTTCTAAATACTATGTTCCTAGTGGACGTTGTATCCAAGGTGTTAGTTATAGCGATGGTACACCGATTAATATTCCAGATTCTTTACGTACAAAATTTAAGACAAGAAGCGGTCGTGTCGTATTAGATGGTGGTGGTGTAAAGCCAGACATCGAAGTAAATAAAGCGATGAATGCAGCGATTCTAAATAGTCTACAAAGACAATTTATGATCTTTGATTATACAACAAAATATACCACGGGTAAAGAAACCTTGGCTTCACCACAAGACTTTAAATTTACAGAGTTTGATCAGTTTGTAAATTATCTGAAAGAGCAGAATTACGAATATGAATCTGATAGCGAAAAAGCATTGGATCAACTAAAGATGCAATTAGAAGAAGAAAGCTATGCGGAAGGCTTGGGCGTAGACGTAAAAGCAATGGAAGATAAGATTGCTAAAAAGAAAGCCAACGAATTACTGGAACACAAAGATGCGATTGTTAATTTAATTGAAAAAGACATTGTGAGTCGTTTCCATTTCCAAAAAGGAAGAATAGAAATGGGTCTAAGAAATGATATTGAAATTAAAGAAGCAGTTGCAATCTTAAATGATAAAGCAAAATATGATGCGATTCTGAAATAGGCTTTAGGGCGTTTTAGATAATCGTTTATCATTAAGGCGGTTTAATTCTCTTAGGAGAATTAAACCGCCTTTTAGTTTGATCAAATTTATGGTGAAAATTTGTTAAACGCTCTAGAAATTAGAGGAGGTTTAGTAGGGTTATTGCAAACATGATGATTGTTTTGGAGTATATTGTTAATGTTTTTTCATTTTTTTTTTTTTTGAAAAGTATTGTTTATATTTATCTTATCGGAGTCAACTGATATTCTAAAAAAGCTATAAGTCGAAAGATGTCTGATTTATAGTAAGGAATGAAAATTAAATAAGTTAGCCCAATTGGGAAAATATTCTAGACCTAGTCAAGGCATTTTTTGAAGGCATCCTTGTTGGCTGGCTGAGAAAAATAACGCAGAATAGGCCTAGAATATACACCCAATTGAATCAAGTTATTTTAGTTTCATTCCTAGCCACATTGTACAAAATAAATTAAGAGAGAAAAGTTTGTCCATAATTGACTGTCTAGATGTTTCGTCTAGAGGGTAATAGGTATATGGTAGTTCTATGTTTGAAAAAGAACAGGTAAACTCGCTAGAGTTGCCCTGACTGCTCTATACCTAATCTCTACATTAAGAGACAGCGTTGCTGGCAGTAACTAACACGATAACATATAATTGCTTACTTTAAAATACTACTATTATGAAACTAAAAACACGTCAAGAGCTTGCCCAAGCTTATGGAATTCATCGGAAGACCCTTTATCGAAAATTAGTAGCGGCGGGGATTATCTTAAAAAGAGGATTAATAAGTCTGGAAGAACAGGAAAAAATATATAAAGTATTGGGAAGGCCGAAAGGGATGAAAAAAGACGATGGAAATCAAATTGCTTTTTAAAATGTCCCAAGATGTCCCAAGATGTCCCGTTTTGTCCCGTTTTGTCCCAAAAAATAAATCTATTGTTAGGTAACTTTATCGTAGAGTTTATATTCTGTAAATAGGTCTAAGCAATATTGAAGTACAGACCGACTCTTAAGAGAATATTTGTGCGATATTTCCTAAAATTTTAAGCGAT
>CALGJS010000115.1 GCA_937927835.1 uncultured Saprospiraceae bacterium
ACCATCCGCGGTCAAGTAAATCGACCGAGTATGATTGTAAAAAAAGTTCATAAAGCAGGCTTTCAGCTTACGCCTTTGAATTAATTAGTCTAATCAAATTTAGATTTACACCAAAGCATAAACACGGTACTGATTACTTTGTTTGTGCTTTTTTTTTGAGAATCTCATCTTTCTTAGAAATTTCTTAGTGATTCAGACGTTTATTTATTAACTTTATAAGCGTAATCTTTTTTAAATTAATAAAAATGAGCACTAAACAAATTCGAGCTACTTTGCACCTGAATATAGATCAAATAGACGATCGATTTTTAAGGGTACTATATGTCATGACTGAAACTTATCTAAAAGAACAAGAAGATGCCTTGCTGGAATCAGAGATTAATGCAATTCCTCCAAACGAGTCATGGAGGCCTATGACCGAAGAAGAACTATCAGCGCGATTATCAAAATCAACTGAACAAATAAAAAAAGGTAACTATCAGGATTTAGAAGACTTAAAAAAAGAATCAAATCAATGGTAGGCCCCTTTAGAATAGTTGTCCCACAAAATGCTAAGGTCAAATTAAAAGAAATTTATACTTATACTAAAGAGAACACATCTTCACAACTCGCCATAAAAATTCGTGATGGGTTGCTCGAAGAGGCGTCAAAATTACAAAGCCATCCAGAAAGCAAACCATTGTTACGGATGAAAAAACAAGTAGTACCTCCGTACCGTTATTCGAAAAAATGGTCCTACAAAATTATATTTCAACTTTTTGAGAATGAAAACCTGATCAGTATCATTGACTTTATGCACGATAGAGAAAATCCAGAAAAAAAAGAAAATCTCTAGTACGTTTATTCCATTTCACCTTCCAGCCAACTACTTAGCGATTCTGGATTATTTATCGTAAAAGTGGGATCATAAACATTAAGCTTTCGCAAAAAAATCTTAACCTCAGAAAAATTATCGGCATTTCTCGTTGCTAGATAAACTTCCTCTTGTTGATTTTCTCGATAGTATTCTATTAGTGGATAAAAAGTAGAAAGCGGCATATTTTTATCTGCGTAGATAGTTCTATAGATTCGATTTCTTTTTTGCTCGGCCACTTTAATTTTATGTTTCTCTTCTTCTAAATCAAAATCATATCTGCCTTCTAATCTGTACCCTTGCAGAAGATAATCATCCCCAAACTCTTTTTGATATACTGGTTTTGGAATACCACAATAAAACGGTAATTCCAAAGATGATTCTTTTGAAGTTTCTCCATCTGTAGAAATTGGTAAATCGATTGCTACGTTAGTATATGAAAAATAATATTTTTGCTTATCACAAAAACGACCGTCCTCCTTCTTACCCATCCATACGGCATCTTTTTCCTCATGTCTTTTTTCGTAAAGATAAAATGTTCCATTGGTAAATTTATATTCACCGAAAAAGCCCCAACAACTAGGTCCTATTCTTAATTCTCTTTCCTCAAATAGTTTTCCTGACATCATTCCCATTCCTTTGGCAAACTTATCCAAATACAAACTAGAATCTGGCTCAATATCAATCGCAGAATAAATATCTAACGAACTATGTCCTCCATGACCATCAATCCGAGTCAAATGCCAATGCCCCGTGATTGTTTCCGTTGGACGTAGCCAGAAGTAAATAAATAATAATAAAAGTAAAATAAAGATGTTCCGATATTTCATGTTAGAAAGGTAAGTATTTTATATTTTAATATTACCAAATCGAACTCAAACCTACTTTTTTTGGTTTAACTAAAAAGTCGTATCTATGTATAGATATATTGTAGCAATATTAATCAGGAATTGAAAATCGAATACTTATCTAAATATTAGAAATATTTTATTTACCTCTTGCTTCTGGCTACTTGCTTCACTTGACCGCGATTGAAGAGGGCAAAAAGCAAGAAGCGAGTAGCAAGAAGCAAGAAGCAAGAAGCAAGAAGCAAAAAACAACCATAAAACTTACTTTCAAATCCTCACTCTTTTTTATTTTTAAAAACAAAACGAATAACACCTCTCTATGGCAGAATGGAATCTTGGCGAAAAAGATAGAAAAGGGCTAAAAAAACAAGGAGAATCCGCCATCTTGGTAGGTATTATCCGTGAAGGTCAGCCCGAAGCAATGGTTAAAGAATATCTAGCGGAACTAGAGTTTCTAGCAATGACGGCTGGCGCAATCACCAAAAAAGTTTTTACCCAAAAACTAAAACAACCGCATCCAAAAACCTTTATCGGTAGTGGTAAATTACAGGAAGTACTTGAATATATCGAAAGCCATGAAGAAATCAACCTCGTCATCTTTGACGATGACCTTACTGGTAAACAAACCGGTATTTTAGAAGAAGAACTCAAAGTAAAAATCGTAGACCGCTCTAGTCTAATCTTAGATATCTTTGCCAATCGTGCACAAACCGCACAAGCCAAAACACAAGTCGAACTTGCTCAGATGCAGTATATGTTACCTCGACTAAGAGGACTTTGGACCCACCTTGAAAGACAACGTGGAGGTATCGGGATGCGTGGACCGGGGGAAAAAGAAATCGAGACGGATCGCCGGATTGTTCGAGATCAAATTTCTCTATTAAAAAAGAAGCTAGCAAAAATAGATCAACAAAACTGGACACGCCGTAAAAATCGTGACCAGATGATTCGAGTCGCTTTAGTTGGGTACACCAACGCTGGGAAATCCACGCTGATGAATCTACTGAGCAAGTCTGATGTCTTCGCAGAAGATAAATTATTTGCGACCTTAGATACGACTGTTCGTAAAGTGGTCTTTGGACGAATGCCTTTTTTATTATCTGACACGGTTGGTTTTATTCGAAAATTACCCCACCATTTAGTAGAGAGTTTTAAATCTACTTTAGATGAGGTAAAAGAAAGCGATCTATTAATTCACGTCGTAGATATTGCGCATCCACAATTTGAGGATCATCTTAAAACGGTTAATGCGACCTTAAATGACCTAGAGGCTTATGACAAACCAACTTTGATTGTTTTTAATAAAATAGACCAATATCGTGAACGTTATTTCGATCAATACCTCGATATAGAAACACAAGAAGATTTGCTGGGAGAACTAAAGCAGCGATTGAAAAATACTTTTGAACACGATAATATTTTTGTTTCTGCTATTACCAAGGAAAA
>CALGJS010000116.1 GCA_937927835.1 uncultured Saprospiraceae bacterium
TACAAAATTATTTAGAAAGCAAACGATAATAATGATTTTACCTATTTACGCTTATGGACACCCGGTTTTAAATAAAGTAGCGAAACCAATTGAGTCTGATTATCCAGAGTTTGAAAAGTTGTTGGAAGATATGTGGGAAACGATGTACGAAGCTCAAGGAGTAGGTTTAGCAGCTCCTCAAATAGGAAAGTCTCTACGATTATTTTTAGTAGATACGGTACAAATAATGGACGAGGGAAAAGAAGAGGAAGGAATTAAACAAGCTTTTATTAATGCAGAAAAAATTGAAGAGGGTGGAGCACCTTGGGACTACGAAGAAGGTTGTTTAAGCATACCTGATATTCGAGCAGATGTAGAACGTCCCGCTCAGATCAAATTGCGTTACCAAGACGAAAATTTCAAAACCCACGAAAAGGTATTTACAGGGATAAATGCTAGAGTAATTCAGCACGAATATGATCACGTAGAAGGTATTCTATTTACCCAGTATTTGCGCCCGCTAAAAAAGCGATTGATGAAAAGAAAATTGGAAAGAATTAAAACCGGAAAAATTGATCCTAATTATCGAATGAAGTTTCTTGTCAAAAAACGTTGAGTATAACCACTATTTTCTACCAAAATCTGCAGGAATTTCACCCCAAGTTTTGGTTTCCCATTTTATAATCGGATTCTTATACGTATTATTTTTTAACCAACTAATACCACGCTCTATCAATTCAAAAAGGATGGCATTCTGAGCGGTCTTGTTCAATGTCGTTTTTACTTTTTTATTTCTTACCCAACTCATAGCCGTTCTAGAGTCTGTATAAATAACTAGATCCTCTTTCCCTTCTTTTTTTAAATAGGCAAGCGCATGAACAATCGCTAAAAATTCACCAATATTATTGGTACCTCTTTGAAAAGGACCTTGACGAAAAAATTCATACGTCGTTTTTGTATCCACGCCACGGTATTCCATAATGCCTGGATTTCCGCTACAAGCCGCATCTACTGCAATACTATTCC
Source organism: uncultured Saprospiraceae bacterium (assembly GCA_937927835.1). GTDB lineage: Bacteria > Bacteroidota > Bacteroidia > Chitinophagales > Saprospiraceae > JALZUU01. Next base: position 1,006 of record CALGJS010000116.1, read on the forward strand.
AGATTATATCAGGATGATCAGGACGGAGGGTTTTACTTGCTGCCTTTCTACCGCCTTTTCGGATAAAATCAGACGCATTACCACCAAAAGCAGCTTCTGCCTCTTCAAGCGTCTTAAACGACTTATAACGAGCGCCAGGGTATCCTTTTATTTGTAATTGACAATCCGTCCAATTATCAAATATTCCTTGCTCATTTCCTTCCCAGACGACATAGTACTTCTTTTTCTTTGCCATAATAAACTTGGTGTTACTCAAGCTCTAAAATTATACTATTTTTGTTGGTTAAAAAAACAGATGCTAATTGATACGCATGCACATATCTATCTGCCAAAATTTGATGAAGATCGAGAAGCGGTAATGAATCGGGCCACAGAAGCTGGTGTTCATAAAATATTCCTACCAAACGTGGACAGTACCACCATTCCTTCCATGCTAAAACTCGAAGCAGATTATCCAGAGCGATGCTTCGCAATGATGGGACTACATCCTTGCTCCGTTAAAGAAAACTTTGAAGAAGAATTAGCCATCGTAAAATCATGGTTAGATAAGCGCCCCTTTTGTGCAGTTGGAGAAATAGGTATGGACCTTTACTGGGATAAAACTTTTTTTCAACAACAATCTGATGCGTTTAAAAAACAAATCGAGTGGGCCATCGAATTAGATATTCCTATCGTAATCCATTCTCGTGAAAGTACAGATATTGTTATTGATATTTTAAAAGAAATGAAACATCCCAAATTAAGAGGGATCTTTCATTGTTTTAGTGGAAATGAAGCGCAAGCAAAAACGATTGTTGATCTTGGATTCTATTTAGGGATCGGTGGAGTATTAACGTATAAAAAATCTACCTTGCCCGCGGCCATCAAAGATATTCCACTTGAATGGCTAGTTTTAGAGACCGATTCGCCTTATTTGCCACCCGTTCCATATCGTGGAAAAAGAAATGAAAGTGCCTATATACACCAAATAGGGGACTATCTTGCATCTGTTAAGCAGTTGCCTTTTGAAAGAATCGCTACACAAACCACAAAAAATGCGTTGAGAATATTTGATAAACCAGAAATTTAACCATCTTTATGCCGAGGTTTATTATATTGCGCCTTTTCTTAGGCGAAAAACCGGTAAAAAGAGGCTAAAAACATGAAAAAGACTGATAGAACTTAGTTTTTATATGTTTGAGTGAATAAAAATTTTGAAATGTTATATTATTTTCCAATTTTTGTGAATCGCCTTGATATGAAACACATTAATAAGAGGTAGATATTTCAATGATACTGAAATACTTACAAGTAGGAGAGGTGTCCGAGTGGCTTAAGGAGCACGCTTGGAAAGCGTGTGTACGTCAAAAGCGTACCGAGGGTTCGAATCCCTCTCTCTCCGCATAGTTATCTGAACACAAGATTAAGTCCGGACAAACAATAAGATCCAAAATCTATTGTACTCCTTTAATTCAGGTAAAATTTAGACAAACATAAAAAACCATATTTTTTAAATCAAACAATCGTTAAACCTTTAATTATGCGTAAATTAATAGCGTTACTACTCGTATTAGGCGTTAGCCTCTTAAATGGAGGTCTGGAGCTAGCGGCACAAACGCCCGAAGCAGCAACCGGATTTCAATTACTTAAACAATATTTCATTCAGGGTGACTGGAGATTTATGAGTCTTGTACTCGTTTGTCTTATTCTTGGTCTTGCTTTCTGTATTGAAAGAATCATTACCCTTAACATAGCTACTGCTAATACTGACAAATTAGTTGCAGGAATCGATGAACGCCTCAAAGCGGGTGACATCAATGGTGCAATGGAAGTAGCAAAATCTACTCAAGGCCCAACAGCTAGTATCCTTTATGAAGGTTTACGTAACGCACCTCGTGGTCCTGAAGCAGTTGAAAAAGCAATCGTTTCTTACGGTGGCGTACAAATGGGACTTTTAGAAAAAGGTCTAGTTTGGATTTCTCTTTTTATCGCTATTGCTCCCATGTTAGGATTTATGGGAACGGTAATCGGTATGATCCAGGCATTTGATAAGATTGAAGCAGTAGGTGACCTTTCTCCTTCCGTTGTTGCAGGTGGTATCAAGGTAGCACTTTTGACAACCGTATTCGGTCTTGTAGTAGCGATTATCCTACAGATTTTTTACAATTACATCGTTTCCAAAATTGACAGTATCGTTAATAAAATGGAAGATGCTTCTGTAGCATTAGTAGACATTATGGCTACCAACAATGTATTTAAATAATCGTTCCTAACCTTAATACAATTTTATTATGTATAAAACACTCACAAAAAACGGCCAAATGTATGCCTTTGGGTTGGGATTACTCATCACCATCGCATTCCTTGGTTCCGTCTTTTCTGGACTAGATACCTTCAATGGTCTTTCCAAAGAAGGTCAATACGAGACGGGAATCTTTGATTTAGGAATTTATGCCGTGGCATTCCTTACCGTTATCTGTTTCCTTGCCATGTTTTTATTTGGAATCTTTCAGGTAGTTACTGACTTAAAAGGTTCAATGAAAGGACTAATCGGTTTCGGAGTTTTACTCATCATCTTTGCGATTGCTTACAGCACCGCTACTATAGAATCTGGACCTTTTTGGGATCCTATTCTAAAAGAATTTAAGGTGACAGCCGGAGCTAGCAAATTTATTACGGGAGCCATCTGGACTTGTTTGTTCATGATCGGAGTTGCCGTTGTAACTTTCGTACTTTCAGAAATTCGTAACTTCTTTAAATAAATCAACATGGCAAAGAAAAGTAGTAAAGATCGGTTGACGAATGAAATCAATGCCGGTTCTATGGCGGACATCGCCTTCTTGCTTCTGATTTTCTTCCTAGTAACGACGACCATCGTTCAGGACAAAGGTATCACGGTAAAACTACCACCTTGGTCTGAAGAAGAAGTGGATGCCACTAAACTGAAAACTCGTAACGTATTTTCAGTATTGGTAAACGCTCAAAATCAATTGCTCGTAAGAGATGAACCTGCTAATATCGAACAGCTGAAAGATCGTGCTAAAGAGTTCATCATGAACCCTAGAGGACAAGAAGATTTAGCTGAAAAACCAACTAAGGCAATTATCTCATTGAAAAATGACCGGGGAACGAATTATGAAACGTACCTGGAAGTTTACAATGAACTTAAGGCTGCTTATAATGAACTTTGGGACGAAGAAGCGCAACGCAAATACGGAACAGAGTACAGTGATAAAATGCCTAGAGAACAGAAAAAGGCCATCAAAGGAAAGATACCTTTCGTACTATCTGAAGCCGAACCAACGGCATTCGGAGAAGAAAAGTAAACTTCCTATTAATTTTAAAATTAATTTTTTATGTCTAAATTTAGTAAGAAAAGAGGTAAGTCAACTCCTGCTATTTCCACTGCATCGCTTCCGGATATCATCTTCATGTTGTTATTCTTCTTTATGGTG
>CALGJS010000117.1 GCA_937927835.1 uncultured Saprospiraceae bacterium
ATACCAATCTACCAGATCTTTCATTTTTGCTGGAGTCTCTTCTGGTGTAGCAAAATAAAAAATCTCACCTGTTTTGGTTTTTACATGATTAGGCGTCTGTTTATAAACACCTACATTCACCGTTTTTTTGGTTGGCTGTCCATCTGGCGTAATGGCATCTACTTCGTAAGATTCTTTTAAAATCAATTGATGAAGCTCACGAATGAAATTCTCAGTTAGTGGTCTTTTCTGTTCGACAATATCTAGCAACCATTTAATGGCTTCATCATGCCCCGTAATCTCAAAGTGATCTTTTAGTGGCTTTCCTTGAGCAGTAATTCCAAAAAGAATCAATGCCTTCGTCTCTCCATAGGTAAGCGTATTTCCTTCTAAATTATTAGAATGATAATTCCAATCCAGTCTAAACTTTTGCATGATCCACAACTCGTCTTCCTTTTTCAAGGGACGAAGGATATCAAGTTGCTCTTTTAACATTATTGATTGCTCAATATTTCTCATAAATCGGTTTCTTTAATATTCCATTTTGAAAAAAAATGATTATTAAAATTACAAAATCTAAACGACTTCACTACCTTATCTCTCAACAAAGCAACATCAAAAAATCTGCACATCTCCTAATCCGCACATCCAAATTTCTACTCCACAATTTCATAATCAATATTCAACTTCCGCAACGCACGGTACGCTGAACTCTCATTAAAACTTACCTCGATCTCCACTTCTGAACCATCTAGTAAAACATCTGTCAGCTCTGTCGCCAAAGACGGATCCATCCCATCTGCCGTTTCGACTAACATTTTTGAAATCGCTCGTCGGTCAGGTCGCGCAGCACTACAGGATAATAATTGAATCTTCATAATATTGAATTTAAATGAGTCGTAAATTTACGAATAAAAGTGCATTTATAAACGAATTGTTGTTAAAAAACTCGTAATAATTCAATTTAATGGCATTTTTTAAAATTTATGGACCAATTTGAAGGAAAATGGCTAATTAAACACTACTTTTTGTTTTATTATCCTTAATTTTGTAGAGAGGTTGTTCGATTAACTTCCTTTTTAAATATTGAAGTTATTTAAAAACTTCATTGAAAAACAGCCATCCATTGTCCAAAACATATGCTATAGTTGACCTTGAAACAACCGGTGGGCGAGCCGCTCGCGATCGCATTACCGAAATCGCAATCATTCTTCACGATGGTGAAAAAGAGCTGGATCGATTTGAAAGTTTGATCAATCCTGAACGAGCCATTCCGTATAATATCACACAAATAACGGGAATCGATGATGGGATGGTAGCGGATGCTCCAAAGTTTCATGAAGTGGCAAGGCGCGTCGTTGAAATTACAGAAGGTGCTATCTTTGTAGCCCATAATGTCCGATTTGATTATGGTTTTTTAAAAGAAGAATTTAGTCGTCTTGGTTATACCTATACCCGCAGAAATCTCTGTACCGTTCGGCTGACGCGCAAAGCTTTTCCTGGTCTTCGATCTTATAGCCTTGGAAATCTAATCAGACATTTTGGTATAAAAGTAAAAGATCGACACCGTGCCATGGCCGATACACAAGCAACGGTCGAGTTGTTTGAACGAATCTTACATCAAGACGAAAGCGAGGAACAAATTCTCGACATGGTCAACCTCGGGGTACGACAAGCAAAACTTCCAGCTAATATTACGTTAGATATTTTACATGCACTTCCAGATACTTGTGGCGTCTACTATTTTTATAATGCGCAAGGCAAAATAATTTATGTTGGAAAAAGCAAAAATATCCGAAAACGGGTCATGAGTCATTTTGCTAAACAAACAGAAAAGGCCCGAAAACTTTATCAAGCCGTTCACGAGATCACTTGCGAGGAGACTGGTAGCGAACTCGTGGCCCTACTCTACGAATCCCATGAAATAAAAAACTTACATCCCGAAATCAATCGTGCTCAACGCGCCAAAGCCACCCAGTTCGTGATTCACCAAACCATTAATGAAGAAGGATATCTTTGCCTCCAAACCGCCCGTGTTAGTCAGAAACTTCGCAAGTCGATGACTATCTTAGGCGAGTATGCCAAGCTAGGCAGTGCCAAAGGTGCGCTAGATAGAATTGTAGAAAATTATGCGCTTTGTCATCACTTCTGCCAAATTCAAGCAAGTAAACCTTGTTTCCAATATCATATCAAAAAATGTAAAGGCGCCTGCGCCGGAAAAGAAACACCTGAGGAATACAACGAGCGAGTACGACAAGCCGTCGATTATTTACGCATTGATTTTCCAGAAGATTTTATGATGATCGACCAAGGACGATCGAAGGATGAAAAAGCAGTTATCTTAGTCGAAGAAGGTCAGTACAAAGGCTTTGGTTATCTCTCGGTAGAAGACAATATTAGCGATGTAGAAACGGTCCGCGATGCGATCAAAAGCTACGCACACAATCAGGATGTGACGCGAATCATTCGACCGTTTTTGTATAAAGGGGAAATGAAGGTGATTCCTTTGTCGTCTTAAGAAAAAACTATAACTTAAAATTTCTTTCTCAAATAAACACCACCATTAAAACGGTTGAGACGGGTACTAAACTCACTAACTTCTTGCAAAGGATTTATGTTAAACATATAATTCCCATTAATTCCAATAGAAATATTTTTAAACATTTTCTTTTCTAAACCAAATCCGGTACTGATCGTTGGACTCCAACGATTTAAGCTCGACTGCCCTGCCACAATTGCTCCTTTACCTTCGCTAAATTCTGATTGCTGTGGCGTAAAAGATTTTAATTCATTGGTCAGCTTTGCAATGTATTGCACACCTGCGCCTAAGGATATTTTTGGATTCAAACCAAAAATTGGGGCAAATTGATAATCCATATTCAATCCTAAATCTAAGCTCTGAATTCGATGACGATTTTTAATATCAATCAATACTTCTGATCCGGCAAGGTCTGCCTCCCGGTTGATCGTCAAATCACTATCGACAAATCCTACAGGTGTGGCCATTTTGACCATTTTGGTATTCGAAGAATTCGTATCTGTCTCCGCATTTCGATCATAACCTAAGGTACTATTATGGCCAGAAGTAAATCCAATTTGCTCATAACTTAGCTTTGCTCCTACTGAAAATCGAGATCCTAATTTCTTATCAAGCCCGATAAATGTTCGGACACCTAATCCATTAGAAGATTCAAAATCAGCAGGCTCCAAAGCGGTCTGATAAGCATCATTTAAATTAAATTGCCAGAAACTTACACTCGTTCCAGCGACCAAACTCCAAGTGTCTTTTTTAGGTAGAATAACTTCTACTGGAAGTTTTGCCGGTAAAGTTTTATCACTTGATATTTTTTGAATAGCAAGCGGATCTAGCATAGTTAAACCAATTGAATGCTTAACAATTGCTATGTCTCCAACAGTTCTTCTTGATACTTCTTTTTGATCAGGCACGACCAAAGCATCAAGCATATTTTCAACTTTCGAAATAGATTTATTTTGGATAGAAAATCTTGATGCTTTAATTAGATTATTTGGAGAAGAAGTTGGATAAACCGTAAATTCTCCCGTCCGAATTGCGGAGGAAGTCAAAGTTTTTGGAAGATTGTTTTTTACAGAAATAATAGGTGTATTATTTGCTGTTTCCTTAAGTTCTTTTGTTTTAACTACAAGCAAATCTGAGGTTGTATTGGCTATTTCAGATTCGATCGGTTGGTTAGTAGGTTCCGTTTCTGCAAACTGATTTTTGATGGTGCTAACACTTTTCACCTCCGTCGTTCTAGTGCCTAAACAAATCCCACCTACTGTTAATAAAATTAATAAAACAGGTACCACAAAAAACCACCACTGCTTTTTCTTTTTGACATAGATTCTCCCCTCAATCTCCTCCAACATGGAATCAGATGGTTCTAACCAATGCTCGTTTTCCAACGAGGTTTTATCAAAGGCCTGCCTTAATATTCTTTTAAGATCAACCATAATTTTTAGACATTACGTATGCTACCTTTGAAAGGTCGGTTTTGAGTAATTTTTTAGCTCGCATCAATTGAGTCTTACTGGTACTTTCAGAAATTTGAAGTAAGTTTGAAATCTCTTTATGCGTATATCCATCTACCACATACAAATTAAAAACAGTCCGGTAACCTTTCGGCAACCGCTGAATCAGCTTGGTTAAATCTTCTAAATTTAAATTTTCGATCGCCATTGCATTTATGCTAAATTGCTGGCTAAATTCCATGATGTCTGTAAATACATTCAAAACGGATTTCTTACGTAATTTTTGTAAACAAGTATTAATCACAATTCGATTAGACCAAGTAGCAAAATTACCCTTTTCTCCATTAAATTGATACAGGTCGCGATAAATCTGAACAAAAGCATCTTGCACCACATCTTCTGAATCTGACTTGCTTTTGACATACCGCATACTGGTCAACATATACCGACGCTTGTACCGATTATACAAGACACGAAAAGCTTCTTTATCCCCTGCAAGGATAAGTTCTATGATTTTGAGATCCGCCATGTTCTGTTGTATTTGCATCATAATCGACAACCTAACAGGAAAGAAGTAAAATGGTTAACCAAACAGTAGAATTTCTTTTTGTTCTTAGTTGATTTTGCTAATATCAGTCATAAAAAAATCAGAAGTTGAATAACTTTTTCAGTACGCAAGCACTTTTGGAGTTTTTAAACAACTTCTTAATCAAAACAAGATAAAAAAGGGTTCCAAGAGTACTACTAACTCTCAGAACCCTAAACTATTAATCTGAATTAGTTAGATTTAATGATAGAAGTAGTTTCCCAACTTCCATCAATATAAGTTCGTATAAAATAAATTCCGTTTTCTAGTCCATTCAGCTGAACCTCTTCGAAATAAGTTCCAGCATCCAATGTCCCAAGCTCTTTAGTTCGCAAAACTTGTCCCATTCCATTGATTAGATCTAAACGAACAGGAAGCTCGCCTGTAGTTGTAAATTCTAACATCGTATAATTTCCGGCAGGGTTTGGTGAGACAGACATTGGTTGGTTATCCTTGCCTATTACTGCACCATTCGTTGTCAAACTATTCGCAGCAAATCCTGTCCATTCTGGTAAAGGATACGTTCCTCCTGTTGATAAAGCAACCCAAGGTTGGAAGGTTCCTTCTGTTAAAGATCCAGTAGCAAAAATGGTCAAAGACTTACGCTTCCAAAACTCTATGTTCAATTCATAGGAAGCAACGGTCGCACTATTATCTGCTGTCGTTACATCAATTCGATATCCGTTACCTTCTGGTAGCAATAAAAATTCTTCTCCAAACTCTCCAAAAGATACATCATCAAAAATAGAGCTACCATTAGAAACTATATCAATCGTAGGTGCATCATAACTACCATGTAATAGTTGTACTCCAACTTGACCATCCGGTGCCGTCTCAATTGCTTGATCAAAGGATACCAACTCTACTGGGATATCATCCGAGGTGTCAAACGTTCCAACTACTCCTACTACATAAGTCTTATTAGCTTCTAAAGTCAACTCTGCAAATACTGGATCTGCTGGCTGGTAAGACTTTCTAGATCGCAATTCTATCTGAATATTATTTCCAGAAGGAACATCAATATAGTCCGTTGCGGTTTTGTATGCTAAGAAATTTTCAATTTGTTCTCCATCAGCAAATACTCGAATCGTTTCAAATTCTGCATCATGAATAAATTGTACTCTCGCAATTCCAGGTTCAGGGTTCAACTCCGGAACTAAGACTGCATCAATCACATGCACTACGCCATTGTCTGCTGGAATATCTGCTAGGATTACTTGCGCATCATTGATGAAAATTCCAATATCATTAATCGTAACCGTTACGTCTTGTCCTAAAACGGTCGTCGCTATTTGACCATTAAACAAATCACTACTCAATACTTCTGCTCCTAAAACATGGTATAATAAAATACTCGTCAAATCTCCACTTGGATCAGCTAATAAAGCTTCCAATAATCCATCAGGTAACGCTGCAAACGCATCATCCGTCGGTGCAAAAACCGTAAACGGGCCTTCGCCACTTAACGTTCCCGCCAAGTCTGCTGCAATCAC
>CALGJS010000118.1 GCA_937927835.1 uncultured Saprospiraceae bacterium
GTTGTTTTACCGGCGTCAATATGTGCGGCAATACCAATATTTCTCGTAAATCTAAGATCTCTAGCCATAATTTTTTTAGTCTATAAGGATAATAAATTGTTGATGATAAATCTCTGTTATTAAACTTTAAAGTGTGCAAAAGCTCGGTTAGATTCCGCCATTTTGTGCGTATCTTCCTTACGTTTTACTGCAGCACCTTCTCCTCTGCTTGCTGCGATTAGCTCAGCTGCCATTTTTTCGGCAAATCCTTTACCACTACGGGTACGAGCAAATCGAATCAACCATTTCATTCCGATAGAAATTTTTCGTTTAGCACGAATTTCAGTTGGAATTTGGAAAGTAGCACCACCGATTCTTCGGCTACGTACTTCCACTTGAGGCATTGCATTGTTTAAAGCTTTTTTCCAAACAGCATGTTCATCTTCATTAGTTTTCTCCTTCACGATATCCATCGCCTCGTAGAATACAGTAAGTGCGGTACTTTTTTTACCTGACAACATCATGTTGTTCACAAACTGAGTTACCAATGGATCTCCGAATCGAGGATCAGGGGCAATGTGTCTTACTTTAGGTTTTCTTTTACGCATTATCTAACTGATTTCTGATAACTAATTTTATTATTTCTTTGGACGCTTAGTTCCATATTTTGAACGACTCTGTAGACGGTCTGTTACACCCGCAGTATCTAATGCACCACGTACAACTGTGTACCGTACACCAGGTAAATCTTTTACACGACCTCCACGGATAAGTACAATTGAGTGTTCTTGTAGATTGTGACCTTCACCAGGTATGTAGGCAATTACCTCAATACCATTAGTGAGACGAACTTTAGCTACTTTCCGTAGGGCAGAGTTCGGCTTCTTAGGAGTAGTAGTATATACTCTAGTACAAACACCTCGTTTTTGAGGGCAAGCATCTAGGGCACGAGACTTACTAGCTTCTACAATTTTCTTTCTGCCTTTACGTACAAGTTGATTAATAGTCGGCATACAGTCTAATCTTTTCTTTTTAATGAATATTTAAACACCTTTTTAAATAAGGTGTAAATTGTGTTTTTTTAGAGGAAATAGCGTTTTTTTGATTTTCATCATCTACCGCTCTCCAAAACGAATGCAAAGATAAGACTATTTAGGTGAAATTCAAAAGAGATTTTATATTTATTTTTCAGCAATGTATTTTAACATTTTAAGAGCCAATTATGAGTGAAATTACTGTCCGAAAAGCCAAAAAAGAGGACCTTGAGGCGATTTATGGTCTTGTTCAAGAATTAGCGGTGTATGAAAAAGAGCCTGAGGCAGTGACTGCGACCTTAAAAGATTATCAAAATGACTTTGCAGAAGGCATATTTGAAGCAAATGTAGCCCTTGATGGAGAAAAAGTTGTTGGAACTACTATATATTATATGAGTTACTCGACTTGGAAAGGAAAAATGCTATATCTGGAAGATTTTGTAGTAAAAGAGGTCTATCGAAAAAAAGGAGTTGGTCAATTACTTTTTGACGCCTATTTAGCAGTAGCTAAAGAAAAGAAAGCGGTCATGGTCAAATGGCAAGTTCTCGACTGGAATGAACCCGCTTTAAATTTTTACGTAAAGAATAATGCAATTATTGAAAAAAATTGGTGGTCTGGAAAAATATTTTTGGAAAAATGAATTCAACAATGTACATTTACACATTATTTATAATTCTATAGGTTTCTTACTAAATTTTGAAATTAGCATTTATTTGTATATTTTAGTAGAAGCAAAAGACAATTAAAGCGGCTATTGCCGAAAAACATAGTGTTTCATAGTGTGAGGGGTAACCATTAATGTGGTTGCTCCTTTTTTCATATCTCCCTCATCATCAACTGATTAGCTAAATTTTTCAATAAAATTTTACGAGCACCTTCGACTTTTACTTTATCAAGATGGACAAATGCTTTTTGCAGATAATTTTCCATCAATTCAGTAGCTTGTTCTTGGACATTTAGTTTTTGATAGATGCCTGTCACTGTTTTAATCTTTTGAGTTGGATCCATATTTTCTGATAATGCAGCCATTAGATCTAGTCTATCTTGCCCTTTAGCCTGTTCCATGGAGGTTAGTAATAGAAAGGTCTTCTTATTTTGAGCAATATCACCGCCTACTTTTTTGCCAAATTTTTCTGGATCTCCAAATGTATCTAAAATATCATCTTGTAGTTGAAAAGCAATTCCAATATTACGACCAAACTCATATAGCTGATTTGCATCTTCTTGTCCAGCCCCTCCAATCAATGCTCCCATTTTAAGTCCTCCAGCAATCAGAACAGAAGTTTTTAGTTCAATCATCTTAAGGTACGCAGCAATTTCGACTGATTCTTGCGTCTCAAAATTCATATCATACTGCTGTCCTTCGCAAACTTCTACCGCTAACTGATTGAAAATCTTCAAGATAGCAGGTAATTTACTAGGATCCTTTAACTGGTTAAGGTATTGATAAGTTAAAATCAACATCACATCACCTGAAAGAATACCTGCATTCTGGCCATATTTAGTATGCACCGTAGGCTGTCCCCGTCGCAATGGCGCTTCATCCATAATATCATCATGAACTAGACTAAAATTATGGAAAATTTCGATGGACAAAGCTGCTGGTAAAGCATGATCTATATCTTCCGAAAAAAGATTAGCTCCCATCAGTAGCAATACAGGACGTAAGCGTTTCCCTCCTAATTGAAGAATGTAATTAACTGGCTCATATAGCTCTACAGGAGATTGAGTAAATAATTCTCTTTTCAAATACTTAAGGAATAATTCTTGTAGATGCTCAACTGATAGCATAAAGGTGGATTTATTTAGATAGCTTCGATAATATGTTTGACTGCGGCAAAGTTAACGAATGAGATCAGTAAAAAAAATTTAATAATCCTTCCTATGTAACCTCTTTAGCAATGCTTCGTATCATAGTTAAAAATTAATAATATGAATGATAGTCAAAGTACCATTACAATTCTCTTAATTGAGGATAACCCTGGTGATGTTAGATTAACTCAAGAGGCATTTAAAGAAGGTCGCAAAAATGTGAATTTAGATGTTGTAATGGATGGTGTAGAAGCTATTAATTATCTTTACAAAAAGGGGAAATATCAAGACAAGAAAAGCCCAGATCTAATTCTATTAGACTTAAATCTGCCAAAGATGGATGGTCGAGAAGTTTTAGAGAAGGTAAAAAATGATGATAATCTAAGAAGGATCCCAATTATTGTTCTAACAACTTCTGATGCAGATCAGGATATTCTTAAGAGTTATAACCTACACGTCAATTGTTATCTAAATAAACCTGTCGATTTTGATAAATTCTTTGACATTATACAAAAGATTGAGGATTTTTGGCTGACTACAGCGATCTTGCCATCTATGATTCCCTAAATTCTACCAAAATACCAAATAAGAACGTTGTAGTAAAAGCCTCCACTTTATGAATGTTAATACTACCCTACATCTTCTATTAATTGAAGATAATCCAGGCGATGTCCGGTTGATCAGCAATATGCTGAAGTCATCCTCTATTCGCTATGAGCTATATACCGTACCTACGCTTTTCGAAGGTGCCACCTTGATCGAGAACCAAGAAGTATCTATCGTTCTTTTGGATCTATCACTTCCAGATTCTACTGGGTTTAAAACCCTAACTTCATTTTTACAACGTTGTCCTAATACACCAGTCATTATTATGACTGGAACAAACAATGAATTGATTGGCAATCAAGCAATTAAAGCTGGAGCAATGGATTATTTGGTCAAAGGTCAATTTGATGGAAAACTCCTTGGACGTTCTATTCGCTACGCCTTACATCGTGTAACCAACAATCAAAAGATCAAAGCCACTGCCAGAGAGCTAGCGATTAGTGAAAAGCGATTTGTCGAAGCTCAAGAAATGGCGCACTTTGGTAATTGGGAAATGAATATTGTCGATAACAAGATGTTATGGGCAGATGAGATTTTCCGCATCTTTGGATTTCCACTCAATAGTATGATCCCGACCCTTTCGGATTATATCAATTATACACATCCAGAAGACAAAGCAAAAGTTCAAGACTTTTTTGAGTTAGCTGCTAAAGATGGTCAACTGCATCATCTGACGCATCGGATCATTATTAAGGGACGTTCCATCAAACATATTTCGATTCAGGCAAAAATGAATTTTGATGAAATTCGTCAAAAGTTATTCCTCTCTGGTACGTTACAAGATATTACACAACAGAAGATCACGGAAGAGTTGATCATTGAAAAAAATATCAACACAAAAGCCAGTAGGATCAAAGATGAAGCATTAGCTGATATTAGTTTTCATATTAGAACGCCCTTATCTTCTGTCATCAACCTATTATTTTTGATAGAAAAAACAGAAATTTCTTCAGATCAAACAGAGCTAATTGATGGATTAAAAACCTCGGTAGATGATCTGTCGATTATGATCAATAACTTAATGAATTTTTCAGTTTTGGTTTCTGATAAAATTGAAGCAGAAAAAGAAAGTTTTGAAATTCTTGCGTTCATGGAAAGCATGAAGAGAGTTGTAAAGATGAGAACCGAAAATGCCAATATTGATTTGGATTTTCTCATTGATGAAAGTATTCCAAATAAAGTTATAAGTGATACCAAAAAGATCACTCAAATTCTCTATAATTTGATTGACTTTTTGATTGCCAAAACAGAAGAACAAAAACGTTTGTCTTTTAAAGCCAGTGCTCAAAAGACTTCTCCTAAAAATTATGAGTTGATCTTTTCGTTAGAGAGTGAAGGATTAAAGTTAGGAGAAGAAGAAATTGAAGATTTACACGCTGCAGAAAAGATTCTCGAAATCTATAATCCAGAAGAAGACGAGGAAAAGAAACTGATCATTGGTATGGCCATCGTTACTAAGCTGATTAAAATCATCAACGGTAATTTATCTTTTCAATCAACAGATAACGCAGATACTATTTTCCAAATTACCATTCCAGTGGAGGTTGCCAAACAACCTCTAAAAATGCAAGGAGACATACCAACTTCTCCGCTACGTATACTATTGGTAGAAGATCATTTTTTAAATCAACTTGCCACCAAAAAAGTCCTTACATCTTGGTCGGATCAGGTATCGGTTGACATTGCAGATAATGGACAAATAGCGATAGAAAAGTATCAAAAAAATGATTACGATATCATATTGATGGATATTCAAATGCCGGTCATGAATGGAATAATCGCTTCTCAAAAGATTAGAGCGACCAGTTCAATTCCTATTTTGGCACTTACCGCCAATGCTTCTCAACCAGAAGAGGAAAAATGTCTTTCGGTAGGAATTAATGATTATTTATCGAAACCTTTCAAACCACACGAATTATATAATCGAATAATGGCTATTCTAAGTCCAATCGAACACCAGAGTTAATTAATAATCCGAATCAGAGTTAAAAAAGCAATTGATAATATAGTTAACGATATTATTCTAATTGACAGTAGTTTTTTTGCTATTTGCTTTTGGCCATTTGCTATATTTTTGTTTCTTTGGTTAGATTATGGAAATGCTAAAAAACTTGATTAAGCTACTAAATAAGCACCGGACTCATTATCGGGATAACACGGGCTTGCCTACCAACAAGAAATCTAAAATCTCCAAATTAGTTCAAGGCTTTAGTGATGGTACCTTTGAAGACGAAGATAGTGCCGCAAAAGCCCTCTACGGAACAGATGCTAGCCATATAAATTTTAAAAGACTCAAATATCGGTTACAAAATAGGCTGCTAAATAGTTTGTTATTAATAGATCCTGAAAAGATATTTACCTCACGGATCGAAAGAGATTATTTTTTAGTGAATCAGCTAACGACTTTCTGTAGAATTTTATCCAAACTAGGAGAAGGAAACCTTTCCTATTCGTTAGCAAAATCTAGCCTTCCAAAAGCAAAAATATCCTTTAATCCTTATGCCGGTCTAAGTTTAGCACTCATCCTAAGGGCTCACGCAAGTAATCGAAAAGAACAAAAAAACTTTAAAAAATATGATGCGGAGGTGAAATACTATCAACAGTTCGCAAACACAGAAATAGAGTTAGGTGGATTCACAGCCAGATATGGCATGTTGATCGCTAACCCTAAAACTGAAATAGAGCAAGTAAAAGAATACTTAAATACTTCTTTAGAAAAGATAAAGACCATAAAAACTGATTATTCTCCCTTGACTATTTATTATACATACCATGTGTATATCCATGATCGCTTGATTAATCGTGATATTCCCGGCACCATCAAATATTGTCAAGAAGGACTTAAAATGATGACTCCCTTTAATCGTCCCAACCTAGAAAATCTTTTCCATTATACTATGATGGAGGCGCATATATCTCTAAAAGAATTTGAGGAAGGTAAATCTATAATATTTTCTAGACTTAAAAACAAAACACTATCTAACTTCAATAAATTAGCTTGTGCTTATTATTATGCTATCTTATGCCTGACAACTCAAAATTACCAATACCTAGGAGAAGCACTAGCACTTTTTAAAGAATATAAAGTTGATAAATCACCTATTAATTTCTTTAAAGAAAATTTCATCATATTTGAAATGCTCTATTATATTTTGGTAACCTTAGATAAAATAACGCCTACCTATCCGGTAAAATCAAAAATCAGAATCACCAAGTTCATCAATGACCTTCCCGATTTTTCTAAAGATAAAAAAGGAACAAACACGTTAATCTTATTTGTTCAGCTATTATTATTGTTAATGAAAAAAGATCACGGGACCATCATTGACCGAGTAGATAACCTCAAAGCTTACGATCAAAAATATTTGCGAAAAAAAGATAGTTTCCGAATTAACTGTTTTCTAAGAATGATCTTACTAATTCCAAAACATAATTTCCATCCCGTTGCAGTCCAACGACACGCCGCTCCTTATCTTAAAAAACTAGCGATACATAAAGAAAATAATTCGAACTGGAAGAGTGTTACCATTGAAACAATTCCCTACGAAGATTTTTGGACATTATTTATTGAAACATTGGAACGAAATAAAAAACTAAAATAAATTATTCAGCATTTCTACTTCGTATTTTAATAAAACCACCTCCATGAAAAAAATCAATTATCTCTTTTTCTTTCTACTATTTTTGGGTTGTAAAGACTCGTCTAATATCGAGGTAGACCTATTCCTTTTTAATGGAAGTTTTTCTACCATTAATCCAAGTCAACCATCTGCTACTGCACTCGCAATAACAGATGGTCGAATCTCCGAAATAGGCGGAACAGAACTTGTAGAAAAATATCAGCACTCCGCTAAAAAGTCCATCGACCTTAACGGTCAATTTGCCATGCCGGGATTTATTGAAGGACACGGTCACTTTAGCAATCTTGGAAAAAGCCTTATTCATCTTAATTTTCTAACCTCTAAAAATTGGCAAGAAATCGTTGATCAAGTAGCCGCAAAAGCAGCCACACTAGAACCTGGTGTTTGGATCGAAGGCCGTGGCTGGCATCAAGAAAAATGGGATACGCAACTCGACCAACAAGTACATGGCTATCCGTTTCACGATCAGTTATCTGCTGCTTCTCCTAACAATCCAGTGATTTTATACCATGCAAGTGGCCATGCTTTATTTGCTAATAAAGCAGCTATGGCAACCGCAGGTGTTAGTACCGAAACACCCAATCCTGTAGGTGGAGAAATTATTAGAGACAATAATGGAAATGCCATTGGCGTATTCGAAGAACGTGCGATGAAGGTAATCTCTGGTAGCTATCAAGATTATCTTACTAAGGTTCCTGAGGATGAGAAACTAGCATTGTGGGAAGAAGGTATCGCGCTAGCAGAGCAGGAATGTCTCGCTAAAGGAATCACTTCTTTTCAAGATGCTGGCAGTAGTTTTATTGAAATAGAACGTTACCGAAAGATGGCTGAAAAAGGAGAATTAGATCTTCGACTTTGGGCAATGGTTCGTCATAGTTATAAAGAAATGGATAATGAAAAGTTGGCCAATTTCCCGATCATCGATGCCGGAAATAATTTCTTCACCGTTCGTGCCATCAAAACAGAAGTAGACGGAGCACTTGGTTCTTTTGGTGCTTGGCTACTCAGACCATACGCAGACAAACCAAATTTTACCGGTCAAAATACCACTACTATTGAAGAGGTAGAAAATATTGCAAGTCTTGCCGTAAAACATGATTTACAATTATGTGTACACGCCATCGGCGATCGGGCAAACCAAGAGGTACTAAATATTTTTGAAGAACTATTGCCCAATCATCCTAAAAAAGATCAGTGGCGCTGGAGAATTGAACATGCACAACATCTCGATCCCGCGGATATTCCAAGGTTTAAAAAAATGGGCGTAATTGCTTCCATGCAAGGTATCCACTGTACTTCCGATGCTCCTTTTGTCGTCAGCCGACTAGGAGTAGAACGTTCGAAGCTTGGTGCCTATCCTTGGCGTAGTTTACTAGATGCAGGCGTCGTGGTGGCAAACGGAACAGATGCACCTGTAGAAGATGTCAGTGCTCTGGCAAGCATCTATGCTTCTGTTACCAGAAAACGACAGGATACAGGTATGGAATTTTTTCCCGAACAAAGTATGACTCGAGAAGAGGCCTTATATTCTTATACTTTAGGAAATGCTTATGCGGCTTTCGAAGAGGAAAGTAAGGGAAGTTTAGAGGTTGGAAAACTAGGAGATATTGTGGTTTTGTCGAATAATTTATTGACGTGTGAGGCAGAAGCTATTCCAACTACAGAAGTGATGATGACGATTGTCGATGGGGTGGTTAAATATGAAAAGGGGGATGTTAATGAATAATTTAGTAATGAATAATTTGGTAATGAATAATGTTTCTTCTATCGCGTTAGTATGTAAATTTGAAATAGGGACATTTTATTTTTTTTGTGATAAACATGTGTCATCCCTAATTTCACTATCATCATTTATTCTGATGGTTTACACCTAAGCAAAGCGTATTTTTGCTGGTTAGCCAGTTGGCTTTTAGCTAGTTTGCCTTCTTTTTACGTAAAAAGAAGGCAAACGGGCCAACAAGCTAACTGGCCAACTGGCAATATTTTTCTAAAGAAAAAATTCGGGATGACTCATGTTTAGGTTTATCAAATCACCTTATTACTTCTTAGGCATTTCATATTTGCCATCCAAAATCTGCTGGATACGATTACTAATATCTTGGTAATGATAACTAGCAATGGCAGCACCGCCGCTAGTTCGAGCGTCAACTAATTTTTTGACATCCGTGAGTGTTCCAAAAGCAACGGCACGAATATCTGTCTGATCGACTTCATTATCTTTACTTGCCAACACTTCTCCCATCTTATCCACAAAAGCTCTTTGTAAATTTCGTTGGTATAAATCGGCAGCACCATTGTTCCATATACCCTCTTTGAGATCACCGAATAAATCAACAATCGTGTACGTGTTAGAACCGTGTAATGCGGTAGATTCTACCATTCGGTTTAATCTATCTGGTACTAACAAACGATTTAGCACACTAGATTGAAGGCGGAGCATGCGCGTAGTTGCGCCATCCGACTCTATTCGTTGCAAAATATTATTATCCAATAACCATTTCGGTGTATTAAAGATATTTGCGTTTAGATATTTCATTGCTGCTTGCTGCTTACTCTTTTCTACAGGTGAGTAAATCACGCCTTCTTCATCTCCTGTTTTTTGGTAATTATAAACACCTCCAACGGTTGTAGCTACATGTCGAAGATACTTTCCTAATTGCCCATAAACCGAATTATAAACTTCTTCCAACTCCTCATATCCTTCTCCATCTTCTTTCATCCAAGAAACCAGTTGTGGAACCATTAATTTTAAATTGTTGGTACCATAAGTAGCCGATTTTACTGGATCATCTCCTAGGTCTTCGGTCTGTGCGGTAGGATCAGCAGGATCTCTGGTTTGGCGACCAAAACGCATCGCTGGATCGTCTGCTCTTTCTTTAATCCATTCGTTGAGTGTCGTTCTTTCTGCTTCCGCAGAACTTGCACTTGGGATCAATTTATATCCGTACATAATTGACCAATCGTCATACTCTCCTACTCTTGGAAATAAATTAGTAACACCATCTCCTGGCTGAGCAATATGATTAAAACGAGCATAATCCATAATCGATGGAGCCGTTCCATGCGTTGCTGTAAAAGTAGGTGATCGTAAGGAATCCACTGGATAGGCTACACTGGAACCCATGTTATGTGGTAGTCCAAGTGTGTGTCCTACCTCGTGGGCTGCCACGAATCGAATTAATTCTCCCATTAGTTCGCGGCTGAACTTTACCTTACGAGCATTTGGATCAACTGCAGCTCCTTGCGTTAAGTACCAGTTGCGCAATAGTTTCATGATATTATGGTACCAAAGAATATCGCTTTCTAGGATTTCTCCGGTACGTGGATCATGTACGTGCGGACCTTGTGCATTTTGAATTTCGGTGGTGATATAACGAATCACTGAGTATCGGACATCTTCGGGACTCCAGTCTGGATCTTCTTCTTTTGATGGGGGATCTTTGGCAATGATGGCGTTTTTAAATCCTGCTTTTTCAAAAGCTGGTTGCCAGTCTTCGATTCCCTGTTTGATATAAGTGCGCCAAACTTCAGGCATGGCTGGATCAACATAATAGACAATCGGTTTTGCTGGTTCTACCAAAGTACCTGCGGCATAAGCTGCTGCATCTTCTGGTTTTGGTTCTAGTTTCCAACGAGTAATAAATCGTTTATTATCTGCTTTAAGATCACCTTTTCCATAATCCGTTTGTTCTACGCCAAAATACCCCACTCTAGGATCTGCATAACGCGGCTGCATCGGTACTTCTGGAAGTTTTACAAAAGATTGGTTCATCTCTACGGAAAGCGTTCCAGTGAGTTGGTTGTCTGGTAATTTTTTTCCTTTATAGGTCAAAATATGACGGACTTCCACATTTTCTGGAAAACTCTTGATACCGCTGATTAAGCTACGTTTTGCGTCTAGCCCACCGATTTCAAATCTTTTTCGCTCTCTGGAAGACAGCGCCCCGATCATCGTAATATCTTTAGTAAAAAGTGGACCTACGTTGATTACCACGGCAGAAGAATCATCCTTGGTAGCTTCTACGTCAAAGGTCATGATAATAGGCTCAAAGTTATTTTGTCGTAAGGATTGATAAATCGGTTCTTCGAAAGTAGCGGTACTATTATAGCTGACAGAACGGAGTAAAATTTTATTATCCATTCGTTCCCAACGAATCACTTGTTGTGGACGAGATTTCATTCCAGCTCCACCAAAGTTCAATCCATTTACGTGACCAGAAATCCGACTGACTACTAAAATTTCTTCATCTAACAAATCAAATGGCAATTCAAAATAATGCTTATCATCTACCTTATGTACCGTAAATAAACCTTCGTCTGTAATGGCGTCTTTAGTGATAATATCACTGTATTTTTTCTTTTTGTCTTTATCCTTTTTTTTGCCACCAGGTGCAGCCGCTGCCATTTTATCAGTAGCTTTTTTTTGCGTAGCACAACTAGAAAATAGGCTAAAAGATAAGAAGAGACAACACAGGAGTTTGATGTGAAATTTCATATTTTGTATGTTTAATTATAATAAGAATCTCAGTAAATATACGGAATCAATTGAGAAATTTAGAATCCTAATTCTTCTTATGAAAGTAGATAAGTTTGTTTGTCTTAGAAACATCATTTATATAATAAAAAATGCCGAAGCATCTTACGATACTTCGGCATTTTTTTATGATTAAGTATTTCAGTATTTAACTACCAAAATCATCAAAAGCGATATTTTCTTCTGGAACTCCTAGTTCATCTAACATTTTCATCACGGCAGATAACATGAGTGGAGGTCCACATAAATAGTATTCAATTTCTTCTGGTTCTGGGTGACTCTTCAGATAATTATCTAAAACTACCTGGTGAATATATCCAGTGTATCCTTCCCAGTTATCTTCTTCCATTGCATCAGAAAGTGCGATATTATATTGGAAATTATCATACTCTTTTTCAATTCCACGGAAGTCTTCGGTGTAGAATAATTCTCGTAAAGATCGTCCA
>CALGJS010000119.1 GCA_937927835.1 uncultured Saprospiraceae bacterium
AAACCATCTAATTTAACCGAAAGTACGTTGTCAAAATCAGTAGCTGTTTTATCTTGAATATATTTATCTGCCAATCTTCCAGCTCCGTGAATTACACCATTGATTGTACCCAATTTTTGAGTAGCCGCCAATAAATTCGCTTTAAAACTACTCGGATTGGTTACATCTCCTTTTAGATAAATAGCTTGTCCACCTGCTGTTGCAATCGAATTTAAAGTCGCATCAATTTCTTTTTTAGCGGCAATTTGGTTGTATATTTTTTTAACAGCAGGAAGACTTGGCTTTTCTCCTCTTGCTTTAAAATCTTCCATGATTAATCGCTTCATGGCACCTTCTTCCTCCGTTTGATTTGCAAAACTTGGCAATTGAAATTCGGCATCAGATCTTCCTAATAAAATAAATTTACATTTAAAAGCCTTTGCCATTTCCATTACGCAAGTAGCCGTAACACCTTTCGCTCCGCCACTTACTAAAAAGACCGTGTCTTTTGTAACCGTAGTTTCAATCTTCGCACCTTCTGTTAAATCAACTGGCTTTGCCACTAGATTAAAGCGACCCGCCGTGCTATATGCTGTTTCTAAAACACCAACATTGGCATCATGATATTCAGCAACAATACATTTAGCGATCTGCGTTTTTTCCAACTCTGGTTGAATATCAACCGCTCGACAAAAGACAGAAGACCATTCAAGGTTTAAGCATTTTACCAATCCAGGTAATCCACCACCGACCACAGAAACATTCCTTCTCTTTCCCAATCCTAAGGCACCGTCCATTCGCGAAACAGTCAAAAAGCCTGCACGCTGCGTTCCAGCTAATTCATTCAATGGTGCTTGTAAATGTTTAGCCAATAAAAAGATGGTTTTTAGAATCTGTCTTTCGGTAGAAAAGTGTTGTGCAAAATTTCCAGCTTGAAATTCGAAGTGCGGATGTAGATGAATAACGCTTCCAATTTTTCCAAAACTTTTTGCGATTTCAGAAAAAGCAGATTGGATCGCTGTATCAGATGTTTCGGTCAGCGTAATTTGATTTTTGAATTTTGCAGGAGCAATACCGGGCAAATTTAAAACAGCTACGGTATGTCCTTTTGTGGTAAGTTCTTGTGCGGTAGTTTCTGTAAGATCTGATCCGTCTCCAGTCAAAAGAATTAGATATCCAGCAGGCAATTTAAAGTCAAGAAAATCCGGGGCAGGAAGAAAGCTAAGTTGTACTTCACTTCTTCCTACTCCGTGAAATTTTCCAGTTATAACGGCGTTGTTTGGGGCTATGGCAGTTCTCTTATTCTGTTGAGTTGCTACCTTCACTTCAGTTTTTGTAATAATATTATTTAGGCCGTCCGTTTTTTTTTTCCTACGTAGTCCACAATTTCTCCGAGGGTACGTAGTTCTGTTAATTCTTGTGGATTGATCCCGCTCATCGAAGGATACTGTTTCGTTAAAGCACCAAATATTTCTACGCGCTTGATTGAATCAATTCCTAAATCTGCTTCCAAGTCCATTCCCAGTTCAAGCATCTCTGCTGGATATCCGGTTTTTTCACTGACTACTTCTAAAAGCATATTTGACAAGTCTCCATCTATTGCTGCTTCGGTTGTCGTTGCAGCCATATTGGGATTAATGGTATTAATTCCGTTGGCAGAAACGTTTACCTGAGTTGGGGTGTTGATATTTTGCTCTAAAGAACCAGCAGCATTTTGGTTTACATAACTAACGATTTCTCCGAGCGTTCGAAGCTCCGTTAATTCTTGTGGATTGATCCCACTCATCGATGGATACTGCTTGGTTAAAGCACCAAATATTTCTACACGCTTAATCGAATCAATTCCTAAATCCGCTTCTAAATCCATACTCATTTCCAACATCTCCGCTGGATATCCAGTCTTTTCACTTACTACGTCAAGAAGAATTTTTTCTAACTCCGCATTGCTACCAGTGTTAGTAGTTGTCGTTGTAACAACAGGTATAGGTGCTACCACTTTTGGTGTCGCAACAGGTGCTGGTGTTGCAGGTGCTGCACTCGCTGTATTTAAAGATCCAGCAGCATTTTGGTTTACATAACTAACGATCTCTCCAAGTGTTCGAAGCTCCGTTAATTCTTGTGGATTGATCCCACTCATCGATGGATACTGCTTGGTTAAAGCACCAAATATTTCTACGCGCTTAATCGAATCGATTCCTAAATCTGCTTCTAAATCCATACTCATTTCCAACATCTCCGCTGGATATCCTGTCTTCTCACTTACTACATCTAATAGAATTTTTTCTAACTCTGCATTACTACCTCCTGCATTATTCGTCGGCGAAGCAACTGCTGGTGTAGGCGTTGCAACTGTAGGTGTCGCAACCCGTGTTGGTGCTACGGCAACTGCAGGCGTATTCAAACTACCTTTTGCATTTTGATTTACGTAGCTGACGATTTCTCCGAGCGTTCGAAGCTCTGTCAACTCCTGAGGATTGATGCCACTCATCGAAGGATATTGCTTGGTTAAAGCACCAAATATTTCTACCCGCTTAATCGAGTCAATTCCTAAATCTGCCTCTAGGTCCATACTCATTTCCAACATCTCTGCTGGATATCCCGTCTTCTCGCTTACTACGTCTAATAGAATTTTTTCTAACTCCGCATTACTACCACCGGCATTATTAGTCGGCACCGTAACTGGTGTTGGAGGAGCTGGAGCCACCATAACTGCTGGAGCCGTAGGAACAGCAGGAGCCACCATTTGAGTAGGCGTTTTTACGCCGTTACTTGGTGTATGAAATCCGTTTGAACTAACCGTCTTATTAGAAGGAGTCGTATGTGAGCTTCCAGAGATTTCGTTGGACAACACAGACAATAATTGTTGAGTTTGCTGGTGCTGATCTTGCATCATTTTTTCGAATAAAGAAGTAGCCGAAGCTTGTTGATTCTTAAGATGATCTAGTGTGGACTTGAGTAAATCCAAAGTTTCTTTTTGTAACATTTCTTCTTGATTATTTAAGGATACGGGAACGGATTCTATCTCTACGATTTTCTCCACTTCAACTATTTTTTCAACTATTTTTTCCGAACCACTGCCGGAAATTTTAAAGCCATTAGACATCACATCTGTGTAGGCTTTTTGGGTACCTTGGGAAACATAATTATTTCCACTGATTTTCACATTCATTTTACCCGGCTCTGCCAATGTTTTTGGA
The DNA here is from genome assembly GCA_937927835.1 of uncultured Saprospiraceae bacterium. Taxonomy (GTDB): domain Bacteria; phylum Bacteroidota; class Bacteroidia; order Chitinophagales; family Saprospiraceae; genus JALZUU01. The sequence goes on from CALGJS010000119.1 coordinate 3,177, forward strand.
GCACGGTAATGTGGATCTATATTGGTTAGATTAATACCTAAAACTTTTAATTCAACTACTGCCTGACGGAATTGTAAATCACTATCTTGCTTTGCTTTAGGATTGATGGCAACTGCATGAAAATCCCGTCCTTTTAAAATGCTTTTTACCAAATTGGTTAACACTCCTTTCGGCCCAAATTCTACAAATACACGTCCGCCCTCTTCATAAATATTTTCAATCTGTTGTTTAAAAAACACCGGATTTAAAATCTGATCTTTTAATACATTTTTAATATCCGCGATCTTGGCAGGATAAGGTTGAGCGGTTGAATTTGCATAAACTGGTTTCTTAGCTCGACCAAACTTTTGGTCTTCAATAAAACTAGCAAAAGGTTGCTGTGCGTGTCCTACCAAACTCGTATGGAACGCCGCAGATACGGGTAATGGAACTACGCGCAATCCTTTTTCTTTTAGATAATCTGTTGCATACTTGATCGCAGCAGTGCTTCCTCCAAGAACGATTTGATTATCAGAATTGATATTTGCTACCGTTACACCTGGTAAATCACTGATCGCTTCTTGTACGGTTTCCAAAGTGGCCTTTACTGCCAACATGGTTCCACTATCTTTTGAGTTATCTGTGCTGGACATTGCTTCGCCTCGCTTTTGAGCTAAAGCCAAGAACACCTCTTCACTATAAACCCCAGCGGCCCAAAGTGCCGTCAATTCTCCAAAACTATGTCCAGCTAAAAAGTCTGGATTAAAACCAGCCGCTTGTAAAGTCTTATACATTCCAATGCTCAAGGTTCCGATTGCTGGTTGCGCATATTGGGTATTGGTTAATGTTTTTTGTTGTTCCGTTTGTTCCTCTTTTGAAAACACTGGTCGAGGATAGATAAAGGAGCTTAAGGCCTCTTTTTTATTATCCAAAAACAACTGATCTATTTTTTCAATATCTTTTCTAACCCCAGGAAAAGCATTGACTAATTCACGACCCATTCCAACATATTGTGACCCTTGTCCAGCAAATAAAGCAACCGTTTTATCGGTTTGCGTATTAACGGCATTGGGTCGAAAATGAATTCCTTTTGGGTGCGACCAAGCATCCGACTGAGTCGATAAATTCTGAGCGATAATTGTTAAAAATTGAATCGCTTGTTCTTTACTATCACTCACAAATCCAACTCGAGCAGCAGTATTCGGGATATTCGCATCAATCGTAGAGACTAAATTTTCGTAAGCCAAATGGCCTGTTTTTTCATTATCGAGATCATTGATTGTCTTCCCTACTAGTTCTACCAAAGCAGCAGGAGTTGCGGCGCTTAGTAAAACAGATCGATAAGGTTGATGGATTCGATAAGTAGGAGCTTGCACTTTTTGGTATTCCTCCATGGCGATGTGGACATTGATTCCACCAAAACCAAACGCACTTACACCAGCCCGTCGAGGATGACCATTTTTGATCCAAGGTCTCGTTTCGGTATTGATATAAATCGCAGACTCTTCAATATCGAATTTAGCGTTTGGTTTTTCTACATTAATGGTCGGAGGTAAAACTTTATGGTGCAGGGCCAGGATAGCTTTTATCATCCCAGCAGCTCCAGCAGCAGCTTTTGTATGTCCGATTTGCGACTTCACACTACCTAAAGCAATGTGTTGTTTTTTGGGATTATCGGCACCAAAAACCATCTGCATCGAAGCGAATTCCGTTGGATCGCCAGCTCCTGTACCTGTACCATGTGCTTCAAGTAAACCCACAGTTGCTGGCTCGTAGCCTGCATCTTCGTAAGCCCGATTCATGGCCAAAGCCTGTCCCGAAGAACGAGGTGCATAAACGGATTTGAAACGACCATCACTGGACGTTCCGACGCCAGTAATGACGCTATAAATGTGATCGCCATCTCGTTCGGCGTCTTCTAATCTTTTTAACAACATCATCCCCACACCTTCACCAATCAACATTCCGTCCGCTGCATCACTGAAAGGACTAATATTTCCAGACTTGGAAAAGGCAGGAGTTTTAGAAAATGACATATACATAAACGGAGAATTGTCCGTATCGACTCCTCCGGTCAACATCATATCGCAACGTCCTTCTACTAACTCACTTAGGGACATTTTGATGGCACTTAGAGACGCTGCACAAGCGGCATCTACCACAGAGTTGATTCCTCCTAGGTCAAAACGATTCGTGATTCGACCCGAAATTACGTTACCCAATAAACCAGGGAAAGAGTTTTCGTTCCAACCAACATATGCTTTTTTCATTTTATCCACGATATGTGGAATATCTGTTTCTGCGATTCCACTACTCCGTAAAGCTTTCTCCCAGATTGGATATTGTAGTCGAGCAATCAAAGGCGTGATGAGTTTTTGTCCACCACCAACGCCCAACAAACAACCTGTTTTTGCCTTTACTTCTGCCGTAAATTTTTCAGAACCTTTTCCATAACCCGCATCTGCCAAGGCATCCCTTGCTGCTACTAATCCCAATAATTGAGAAGCATCTGTTACTTCCAAAATGTTAGGAGGTAGACCAAATTCTAAAGGATTGAAATCAATTTCTGGAAGGAACCCACCACGTTTACAGTAAGTTTTGTCTGGTGCCATCATATCAGGATCATAATAATCCTCGATGGACCAACGAGAGTCAGGGACCTCTTTGATGCTATCTTTCGCTTGGATGATATTATTCCAGAAAGTATCTATGTTGGCTGCATCGGCAAAAATGGCCGATAAACCGATCACCGCAATGGGCGTATTTTTTAGAGAGCTAGTGTTTTTCAATTAATTAAAATTTCAGTTTTATTAAATGGTAACTCGATATAGTTCTTCTTGTTTATCCAAAAGTCGTCGTCCTTTCGCGGTACAAAGACCACGCATAAAAGGAAGCAGAATGCCGAAAGTAAGGCGTTCTTTGCTAAATTCAGTAACAGGAAACTGGTTATTATCTTTGAGTAATTTTAGTAACGCCAATACCGTTTTGGTCGCTACTTCTGTATCCATATCCGCTAGAAAAATATCGTCTTCAATAGCCCATTTGGCCATATCTTCTAGTTGTTGGTGTGCAAAATTTCCCGTCTGTTTATAAGATTCATTTAGCAACCCAGGATAATAGTGGATGATATCATTAAAAAAATTAGGATTCACCAAACTTGATCGTAAGAGGATTTGCTGATAAAGATGGCCCATACCTTCAATTGCATTGGAAGAACGGTCGATAATATCTTGATTCTCTTTTTTTATCTGAGTATGATAATCCGCTAAACAGGCTTTTAAAAGTTCTGTTTTATTTTCAAAATGTTGGTAAATCGTACGTTTGGAGGTTCTTAAATCTTTCGCTAGTCGATCTAAAGGAACTGTCTTCACTCCTTGTGAGAGAAAGACTTTCATAGCCGATTTTATGATTAATTCTCTGGTTATCATATAAATTATGAATTAAAAAACTTTACATTTAAACCATTGGTACTAGAAAAGTTTTTTGCGTACCACGTAAAAGTAAACATTATTCTTAGAAAACCAAATCTAACACGACACTGATTTAGGAATTATTAATGAATAAGGTGGTTTTGAATAATGACTAATGTGATAATTAATAATTAATAATTAATAAT
>CALGJS010000120.1 GCA_937927835.1 uncultured Saprospiraceae bacterium
GCGATGATAGTTTGCTTTTTCATTGTGGAATATTTTTTAAAGAATTAATAATTATTATTGGGAATAAAGTTTCTATTGATATAACTAGTATTATAAAGAGTAAGGGAAAACATGACAGCTAGTTAGCTAGTTGGCCAGTTAGCTTCTCTTCAACGTATTTTCTAATGGAAGGAAGCCAACTGGCTAACAAGCATCATTAATACTTTACTCAGTTTCAATATTCTCAGATCTCGAAAGAAATCTAAAATGTAATTTTCAATCTAATTACGATTACAAGATCAGTTAAAAAAAAAGTTTAAAAAATCTATAAAGGGCGAATGGTCCCGTTCACTGGGTGAATGGTCCAAGTGGATTGGTAAACGAACTATGGCGAAATTTTACCTAAAAATCGCCGAGCATCCTTGCTAAATCCTTTGTATATTTATGCCAGAATGAAGTATATCACAACCATATTGATCTTGTTTTTTTTGACCTTTGGAACGGAAGTTCTAGCGCAAAAAAAGATGAGTAAGTCAAGTAAAAGATCGCAACCGAAAGAACTCCTCTCAGAAGCTCGACGCCTGAAAGACCGCGATCCTAGCCAAGCTATTGCCTTACTAGAACAGGTAATATTCAAAAAGTCAAAGCGGCCAGACTATCAAAACCTGGGAGAAGCCTATGTTCTTTTGGGAGATATTTATCAATCCATTGATCAATCTGACTTAGCATTAAAACGGTACTTGGATGCAGAAAGAATTTATTCAAGATCTAAAAAACATTCTGTTCCAGCCTTGGTCTATCAAAGACAAGCCAGCCTATTTTTGAAAAAAGGCAATGCGGTAAAAGCAGAAGCACTTTTTAATACCTGTATTGAAATTAGTACCGATCAAAAATTAACGATTACTTGTCAACAAGGACTTGCCTCTGTAGCTCTTGCCAAAGGTCAAAACGAGAGAAGTTTAGAGCAATTGGATTATGTACAAACTAATTATGACTTAGATAGTACAACCGTTGCACGTGTAGAAGCCCTTCGGTCTCAAAACTACTCGAGGCAAAAAAGACCAGCAAAGGCCCAAGAGTCTTATTTAAACTCAATTAAAAATTTACCGGAGACAAAACAAGAATCTGAAACTTTAACAGAAGTAAAAAAAGCAAAATCTGAATTATTAGAAAACAATAAAAATGAACCCGAAAAACGAATAGAGATTAATGAAACAGCGGCTGATATTTCTAGCCAAAACAAAGAATTATCGGATTTAGCAATTGCTGAAAATCTCGAACTTTCAGACGTTTATATTAGTAATAATGACTTTGAGAAAGCAGCCAACTTTGTAGAAAAGTCCAAAGCTGTTATTGGTGATAAAACAGCGGCAGGAGCAAAGGCAAAAGTTTTTAAAAAGTCTTTTGAATTGAATCGGACACGTGGTGCTATGGATGAAGCACTTTTAGATTTGGATCAATATATCACTTCTAAGGAACAAGATATTGCAGAACTTGAAAGGACGTTGCAGGAAAAAATTGAGATTGTAAAAAGACAACAGAATATTGATCTAGCTTTAAAGGATCTTGATATTGAAGAAAAGGATGACGCCCTACTCGCCTCTCAATTACAAGGACAAAAGATGTTGAGTGGATTTTTGGGTGTGCTACTTTTAGGTGCCTTGATTTTCTTTTATTTTTTAAATAAAAATGTAAAAGCCAAACGCCAAGCAAATCAAATGCTGCTTTTGAAATCTTTAAGGACACAAATGAATCCCCACTTTATTTTCAATGCATTAAATTCAGTTAATAACTTTATTGCAAAAAATGATGAAAAAGCCGCTAATAAATTTTTATCTGATTTTTCAAAACTAATGAGAAAAGTCTTAGACTACTCCCAAAAGGATTTTATTCATCTTGATGAAGAAGTAGAATTAAATCAATTGTATTTAAAATTAGAGCACTTTAGATTTAGAGATAAATTTGATTATGCGTTTGAAAATAACTTGGAGGATTTGGATATTGAAATTCCTCCTATGCTCATTCAACCTTTTATTGAAAACGCCGTCTGGCATGGACTACGGTATAAAGAAGGTCATGGAAATTTACTAGTTAAACTTTCTAATACCAAAACCCATTTGCAAGTCGAAATAACCGATAATGGAATTGGACGGAAAAAGTCTATGGAATTAAAAACTAAAAATCAGAAAAAATATAAAAGTACTGGCTTGGCCAATATCTCTCGGCGTGTGGCACTTATTAATGAGCTTTATGGAAAAGGTTATGAGATTGACGTGAAAGATAAAGACATCTCTGCTGATGAAACTGGAACTACTGTTAAAATAAATATTCCTTTATAAGCTATGGAAAAAATTACCGCAATTATTGTAGATGATGAACAAGACAGCCGAGAAACCCTCCGAGCTTACCTTATTAAATACTGCCCAATAATCGATATTTTAGCAGAGTCACCCAATATCCTTGAAGCTAGAAAAGCCATTTTAAAACACGAACCACAATTGGTTTTTCTCGATGTAGAAATGCCTCATGGAAATGCTTTTGATTTATTAGAACAATGGGAAACTGTTCCTTTTGAAACCATTTTTGTTACCGCTTTTAGCAAGTATGCTATTCAAGCTTTTAACCTCAGTGCTGCCCATTATTTACTCAAACCATTAGAAATTGAAGCCCTTGAAAAGGCAGTCGCAGATGCTGCTGAAAGAATAGAAAAAAATAAACTAGTTAATACTGCTCAAATTTTATTAGAAAACATTCGGACCTCTGGTTCACAAAATAGAAAACTGGTTTTACCACTTTTGGAAGGATTCGACATTGTCCGTGCAAATGAAATCTTGTATTGTGAAGCAGATGATAATTTCACTTGTTTTTATTTTAAGAATGGTAATCGTTCTATGATTTGTCGAAGCCTAAAATTTTATGACGAAATCCTCGAACCGTTGGGATTCTGTCGAATTCATCGTTCCTTTCTAATAAATTTAGATGCGGTAATTCGATATAATAAAGGAAAAGGTGGTTCTGTGATTTTAGAAAACAATAAAGAACTAATGGTCGCAAATAGTCGGAAGGAAGGATTAATAACTAAATTGACCAGTATGTAATATACCACAACCAAGTATATCGTATATCCTTGCTAATCTCCTCCATCAACTACTTTAAATCTTCTAATTTGCTAGAAAAAACTATCCCAATTTTGTGTTCGTTTTTGAACACCTTTTGAAAATAAATCAAATTTGTGACTTATCTAAGAATTTTCTGTCTAAATATTGGATTTGATCTTAAACGACCTTTTTACTGGTATTTTAAAATTAAAATGAACTTTTTGGACTTTAATTCCTTTTAGTTCTACCAAGAAGTAGAAATTAAGTTGTTAATCAACTAAAAGAATAAAATGATTGAGTGTTTAAAACCGACACTTTTTTCATAAGAATGTTTTCATTTGGTTTTTTGGGTGCAGAGGGTCGTTCGTATGAATGCCCTCTGCCTTTTTTTGTACCTATTTATCCGACCAATTTTACCCGTTCACAAAGCAGAAATTATTACACCTTTTAACACTACGCCCCAACCTAAAGATTGACGTAATCCTTGCCTTATATATATTAATGGAAATATTGTGGTGCAAATAATAATATTTTAATCCAGAATCAAAATGATGTGAACTTAGTGTTAGGTAGGATTCGAATTAGGACTGTTCAAAAAACTGTATCAAAATAAATTTGAAATTGTTTTTGAGTTTGCAGTTGCAGTTGCAGTTGAAAAATATAAATTTAAGAACGGTCCCTGCAATTTTTTAGGTTCGATAACTTATGCGATTAGTCGGCGTTTTACCGTTCAGGCAGAAACATCAAAAAAAAATCTAGTAACCCCTAATGCATCCGATCACCACGTAGCGTCATCTCTTCCAAGATTTCTGCCTCTTTATCCAAGTATTCTTGCCAGCGTGCTTTTACCCGTTCTTCACCTCCATAGCGTTTTGCTAAATCAATAAACATTCGGTAATGACCAGCTTCCGAAACCATAAATTTATGATAAAATTCTTTTAGGTCTTCGTCACCGATATGGAGAGAAAGCAATCGAAAACGTTCACAGCTACGAGCTTCAATAAGGGCGAAAACCAATAATTTTTCAACGAGTCGATCTTCCCAACTACCATCCTTTTTTTGGAATTTTCGAAGAGCATTTACGTATTCATCTTTCCGTTGTTTGCCGAGGGTCAATTTTCGTTTATCCATCTCCGCTAATACCAATCGAAAGTGTCCCCATTCTTCGGTGACGATTGGGGCGATTTCTCGCACCATATCAATTTTTTCCGGATATTGCTGAATCAAGCTAATACAAGAAGTAGCAGCTTTTTGTTCGCAGTATGCGTGATCTGTTAATATTTCTGCTAGATCCATTTCTGCTAGATTCACCCAGCGCGGATCTGTAGGTAATTTTAGTCCTAACATTATTTATTTTTTTCGAGGCAATCAATTTGGTCAATAAAAAAGTCTAAATTAAACACTTCATAATCTTCATATCCAGTCCCCCAGACAATTCGTGCTTTGTCTACTTCACTTTTTTTGAGGGACTTTAAGTTGTCAGAATTGATCATATATTGTGCTCGATATTCTACTACTTTATCTGCTTTATCAAGTGTTCCAGTCGATGTTTTAGTATTGAATAATTTCACGTTAGAACCGTTGATTAATTTTAGAGTAAGGATACTGGCCTTTTCTAAAACACCAAATTCTCGTTGTGCCATTTCTGAAAGAATTATAATATTTAAATTCAGATAATAGGTACCTCCATTTCCACTGGCTCCAGAGAGAAAACCTTCAACAGTAATATGATTTTTTTCTTTAAAAAAAGGCTTTAAACGATCTGAGGTATGTTTAAAAAATACTTGTTTAGGCATTTCCCATCGACGTTTTCCTGTAAACTCATCAATTCCATCATACGCTAATTCACATGGAGGACTAGGAGGATTCATGATTAAATCTTGATTAACGGCCAAGACTGCCTTTCCTTTTTTCTTTTTCTTTTCCTTCGGAAAATCTTCTCTAACGGCTCCACCAGCACCCGTCAGATCCGAAGACCAATTATTTGCATCGGCATTTTGTGCTTGATTAAGTGCTGCCAAAAGTTTATCACGCTTAGATTTTTTCATGTCAATCATCCCTTCCATCATCTTCAAAAAATCTTCTGCCTCCTTATGCGTTTCAGCTGCGTTGTTCAAAACAGCTTGCTGATTTTTATATTTTTTGTCTAATTCATCTAATTCCTTTACAGAAATATCCGTATTCGAGTAGGCGGCTGAAAGTTGTTTTCGTAAAGCCCCTAACTCTTTGCCTGCTTTGGTTTTTAGATCAAGGGTTCTCATTTCTTCCATTGCCGCCCAATCCGCTCTTTGAATCGCTTCTTGTCGAGCAGTTTCTTCTTCTACTTCAGAGAATTCTATTTTTTGTTTTTGGGGTCGATCTTTTGATTTACGACTTTTCTTAGGCCTTTTTTCTTTAGCTTTTTTGGATTTCTTTTTTTTCTTTTTCTTTTTTTTCTTACGGTTTTCTGAGGATTCAAGGATAGCGGTACGTTCTTCCTCGTCTAATCCATCAAAATAAGCCCAAGAGCCATCAGAGTAAACCACAATTTTTTCTCCATCCTGATTGGTTGTAACTACTTGTGCCTCTACGAAAAAAGGGTAACACAGCAGGAACAATGTCCCGATAAGCGGTAAAATTTTTCTAACTTGCATTTGAAATCGTATTTTTAAGTTGCAGCAAATTTACATAAAAAAGGGATGATCTTTCCACCGAGCTTATTTGATATTGGATTTTTAAGCATTAGGATATGGGATATTTTGGATATTCTCATTGTTGGGTACCTATTTTACCAATTATTTACGATTCTAAGAGGTAGTATTGCCTTTAATATCTTTATTGGAGTCTTGTTTATCTTTTTGGTTTCTTTTCTAGTACAATTCCTTGAAATGGAGCTATTATCCATGATTTTGGGACAAGTTTTCAGTGTTGGAGTAATCATGTTGCTCATTGTATTTCAGCCAGAAGTAAGACGTTTTCTCTTATTATTGGGTAATAGTACATTACGACAACGATCTAATATTGTCGGTCGGTACCTTGACCGAAACTTTAATAAGGACCAAACAGATCACTCCCAAGAAAGAATTGCCCTACAAAGTGCCATTTTAAGAATGGGTCGGCGAAAAACTGGGGCTTTAATTGTTATTACTGATAATTTTAATCTACAAACTTTTAACGATACCGGTACACGAATAAATGCGATCATAAGTCAACCTTTAATCGAGAGCATTTTTAGTAAGGACAGTCCACTTCACGATGGAGCCATGATTTTACATAAAAAAAGCATATATGCAGCAAGTTGTGTCCTTCCAGTTTCTAAAAATACAGACTTGCCTGGAAAATTAGGTTTACGACATCGTGCTGCGCTTGGGATTACAGAGGTATCTGGTGTCAAGGTATTTATGGTTTCAGAAGAAACGGGTGCGATTAGTTTTGCTTCAGAAGGGAAGTTACAATATAAAGTTACGGAACCTCAGCTAATTGAATTACTGACAAAACACTTTTGAAAATTGTACATTTGTACGTGAGTTAACTAAATACTATTTAATCAAGGATGGAGATCCAACGAATTGAAGAATTAAAAATTACCGACCAACAAAAAAAAGCGATTCATCAGCTTTTGGCCACCTGTTTTTCTGGTTATCCAGAAGGCAGAATCTATTATAAACAACTCCCAAATTTTCGTTACTTAGCTTACCAAGAAGATCATCTTATCGGCCACCTCGCAGTCGAACACCGAATGATTTCCATTGATCAAAAACCTTATTCTATTTTAGGAGTCGTTGATATTTGTGTAGCCGATGAGCATCGTGGAAAAAACATTGCCGCTACCCTTCTCCAGCATTTAGAAGAATTGGGTATTGAAAATAAAATTGATTTTATTATTCTAACCGCAACGGAACACAATCTCTATCTAAAAAACGGATACGAATTATTCAGCAATAGTTGTCGTTGGCTTTTTATTAATGAACATCAAACTTTAGGCGTTAAAAATCGGTATCTACCAGAGGCATTATTGGTAAAACCACTGGGAGAAAATAAATGGTCGGAAGGGACGGTTGATTTTTTAGGAACGGTTTTTTAATGAAAAAAATGTTGAGTTAGAGACAATTCATGAATTGTCTCTAACTCTAAACAAATTATTTTTTCCAAAATCGCTTGGTCGCCATTCCTTTTTCAGTCTGAATCGTTAGCATATAGATTCCTTTAGCCAAATCTCGAACATCTACTTTTTCAGTCATAGGATTGATTATTCCGGTACTAACCGTTTGACCATTCATTCCAATCAGACGATAAGTTGCTTCACTTACCTCATTTAGTTTTACTGTTAGAAAATCCAAGGTAGGATTAGGATATACTTCCCAATCTAAGTCCGTAATTAGATCTGTGGTATTTACATCAATCTCAGGACAGAAAGTGTATACCACGCCACTCGCCGGAAAACCAATAGAAGTTAATCCAATTTCTTGATCCGTATTTTCTGCTTCAAAAACACCAGGGTTTTGTGCATCGCCGGTCGTAAAAATTGCATAAAGTACCGTATCTCCATCCAATTGAGAACTCAAAGCACGAGATAACCCTGCACCGGATCCATTATCACCATCATAAATTAAATCAGGATCCGTAATGCTGGTTTCACCATAGCGGAACTCAATACAACCCGTTCCTTCATAAATCCAAACTTGCATATTGGTAAACATATTTTGAGTAGATGGCTCTGAAAAAGATTCGTTCGCAAATCCTACATCTCGATATTCCAATTTAAAAATTTGTGATCCAGGAGCACCAGTAGTTTGAAAATGAATTTCACTTGGATCATTTCCTTGAATGACTCCTCTATTTTGAATTTGAGTGGTAGTAGGTAAAATAAAAGGAAGAATTGGATCATCCGCTTCATCATCAAAACTAGAAACCAAAAGTGTTGGTGTTAAGAAATTGAACATTTCCATGGCAGGCATCCCTAAAATAGGAACAGAAAATCCAAACGAGACTTCTAATTCAAGTAGTTCTTCAAAATCAGCCCAATCAGCCGTAGGGGCGAAATCTACCATAGAGGTATTGGATAATTGCTCATAAGGTTCGATAGAATTTGTCAAATCATAACGCTCATTTTGAGCAGATACTAGATTGAAAATTAGGCCAAGCATAAGGGTTGCGTAAATTTTTTTCATGTTTTATAAAGTTTTAATTAATGAATTTTAGAGAAGTTTCTCTTTTTTGGTCGGTCAGATTGGGAATATTCGGCGTCGCATGAGACATTACTGTCATATCGAGCATATTATAACGGAAATCTCAATCGAATGTTCTGATTATCCTTATATTTGCAAAAAAATTTGAACTAACCATGGATCAATTAAAAAAGTATCACAAAGAAAACCAAGATCGTTATCTAAACGAATTATTGGACTTCCTCCGAATCCCTTCTGTTAGTGCCGATCCGGCCTACGCAGGCGATGTAAAGAAAACCGCGAAGTTTGTAGCAGATAAACTAAAAGCCGCAGGTGCCAAGAAAGTAAAGATTCACAAAACGGCCGGTCATCCAATCGTTTATGGTGAAAAGATGGTGGATAAATCTAAACCTACTGTCCTTGTTTATGGACACTATGATGTTCAGCCGCCTGATCCAATGGAACTTTGGGATTCTCCTCCTTTCGAACCAGTCATCAAAAAAACCAAGATTCATCCAAAGGGAGCCATTTTTGCTAGAGGAGCTTGTGACGATAAAGGTCAAGTGTATATGCATCTAAAAGCATTCGAAGCCATGCATGCACATGATGCTTTGCCTTGTAACGTAAAGTTTATGATCGAAGGAGAAGAAGAAGTTGGTTCTAGCAACTTGGAAACCTTCTGTAAGAAAAACAAAAAGATGTTGGACTGCGATATGGTCCTCATTTCTGATACCTCTATCATTGCCAATAAAACCCCTTCAATTACGGTTGGACTTCGTGGACTAAGTTATATTGAAGTAGAAGTTACCGGTCCTAACCGTGATTTGCACTCCGGTGTTTACGGTGGTGCTGTAGCTAATCCAATCAATGTTTTGTCGAAGATGATTGCTTCCATGCAAGACAAGAATAACAAGATTACGATTCCTGGTTTTTATAATGATGTAGAAGTGGTAACGCATAAAGAACGTAAATTGATGAATGAAGCGCCTTTTAGCGAAACTTCTTACAAGCGTGATTTAAAGATCAAAGATATTCATGGGGAAAAAGGCTATACCACTCTAGAGCGTACTTCTATTCGTCCTACTTTGGATGTCAATGGAATTTGGGGAGGATATATCGGCGAAGGTGCAAAGACGGTTTTACCTTCAAAGGCTTTTGCTAAAATTTCTATGCGTTTGGTACCGAATCAAACGCCAGAAAAAATCACTAAATTATTTAGCGATCACTTTAAGAAAATTGCTCCGGCTTCTGTAAAAGTAAAAGTAACCCCACATCACGGAGGTGACCCTGTGGTTGTTTCTACCGATAGCGACGAATACCGTGCAGCAGAAAAAGCAATGAAAAAGACGTTTGGAAAAATGCCAATTCCTCAAAGAGGTGGTGGAAGTATTCCAATCGTAGCGTTATTCAAAAAAGTACTTAAGGTAGACTCTGTACTAATGGGATTTGGATTAAACAGTGATGATATTCATAGTCCAAACGAACATTTCGGTCTCTTTAATTTCTACAAAGGAATTGAAACGATCCCTTACTTTTTTGAGTATTATGCCGAGATGAAGAAGTAATTAATAATTGGTTAATGAATAATGAGTCCACTCCGAAAAGTCTGTTCAAAGCTATGAAAAAAGTTTGAAAAAAGTTATCTTAGAGAATGTTTAAAAAGAGCCAACCAAGTCAAGGAGATATATTTTCGAGTATTTCCAGTAATTTATCAGCTAGGAAAGAAA